>NZ_VRVE01000014.1:0-57368 GCF_008040035.1 Methylobacterium sp. WL9 | reverse complement strand
CGCCACCGCCACCGCCGCCGAAGCGATCGCCGCCGTAGCCGCCACCACCGCCGCCAGCGCCATAGCCACCACCGCCGGCGCCATAACCGCCGCCGCGATCGTCGCCGCCGAAGCGACCGGCAGGCCGGGCTTCGCGACGCGGGGGAGCGGCTTCAGCCGTCGAGGTGTCGACGCTGGTCACGGCCGTGACCTGAGGACCCTTCTGGCCCTGCGCGGTCTGGACCGTCAGGCGGGTGCCCGGCTGCAGGTCGTCGTGACCGGCGGCCTCGACTGCGCGGATGTGCAGGAAAGCGTCGCCCGAGCCGTCGCCGAGTTCGACGAAGCCGAAGCCCTTTTCCTTGTTGAACCACTTGACCGTCGCATCACGCTCCGGACCCGTCGGAGGGGCAGCCGCCCGGGGCGGGCCGCGGTCGAAACCACCGCCGCCGCCGCCGAAACCACCGCCGCCAAATCCGCCACTGCTGGGAGGGAGCTGGTCAGGCCAACGCGGCTCTGCTCCACCCTCATCGAAGCCGCGCTTCGGCGACCCCCTGAAATCACGACCACGTCCCATAGAAAGCTCGCAAAACCCGACCGCTGACCATCTTGTCGAAAGACCGTGTGCACCCTGTTCCGCACAAGATGCGCCCACGCCACCATCACCATCGGCCGCGGTAACCGAGAGCAACGCCTCAGTCCTGACGCAATCCCGACCGCGCCGCAAGGACCTTCTGTTAATGGACAGGCTCAACCCGGCGAATTTCGTGGGCGACGGGCGGAGGCGTTGCAAACCTGCGTCATCTCGAGTGCGCCGCCGGGTCGGCCGAGCGGTCGCGCGGGGGCAATTAGGAAAGCGCAAACGACCTCGGCCCTAGGGTGACGGCAAGCCGCCACGTCCACCGAGGATCGCGCCCGTGATCGCGACCCCGACATTCCCCGATCTCTCCGCCCTCGTCGTGGACGAGAGCCTCTACATCCGCCGCACGGTGCGCGACATGCTCCTGCGTGTCGGGATCAAGCGCGTATTGGAAGCTCCGGATGGCGCGGAAGCGCTCGGCGTGCTCGCCGAGAGCAAGCCGGACCTCACCATCCTGGACTGGGACCTCGCCATCCTGTCGGGCGAGGAGTTCATTCGTCTGGCGCGTACGCCGACGACCTCGCCGTCGCCGACGGTGCCGATCATCCTGATGCTGGCCCAGCCCCGCCGCAACGTCGTCGACCGGGCGATCTCGCTCGGCGTCAACGAGATCATCGCGAAGCCGTTCTCGCCGAAGACGCTGTGGTCGCGCCTCGACGAGGTCATCAACCGGCCGCGCCCGTTTTCTCAGGTGAAGAGCCTTCTCCGGCCGATCCCCCGCGCCAACAGCGCCGCCAAGGCGATGGTCTGACACATCTTGGCTGCCGGGGGGTGCGCGCGAAGCGATGCGCAAAGGGACGCGCAAAGGGAAGCGAAGGAGTCTTTGCGTTTCTTAACAACGCCTGTAGCGTCGTGCACAAGTTGACGGCCGGCTGCCTGCCGCAGCCGAGACCCTGAGGATCCGGCTTTGCCGATGAGGGATGAGAGCGCCGCAACCGGCCTGGCGGCCGGTTCGGCCGTGATGCCGGCTCGTACCGGTGCGATGCCGCAGATTCCGCGTGAGGGAACGGCGTTCGCCCAAGGCAGCCGTCCCGCCGCCGAATCGTCCTACGCGGATCGGCCGGCGCCCCTGCGCACGAGCCGGCGCGGGGCCTACGCCGCCCTCGATCTCGGCACCAACAATTGCCGGCTGCTGGTCGCCGAGCCGGCCTCGCACGGCTTCCGGGTCATCGACGCCTTCTCGCGCATCGTACGTCTCGGCGAGGGCCTGAGTTCCTCCGACCGGCTGAGCCCGGTCGCCATCGACCGGACGGTCGAGGCTTTGCGCATCTGCCGGGTGAAGATGGAGGCCCGCGGCGTCGTCCGCTCGAAGGTCATCGCCACCGAGGCCTGCCGGCTCGCCGTGAACGGCGCCGAATTCGTGGACCAGGTGCGCCGGGAGGTCGGCCTCGATCTCGAGATCGTCGACCGGCAGACCGAGGCCTATCTCGCGGTGACGGGATGCGCGGCGCTGGCCGACCCGAGCGCGGAATCGGTGGTGATCTTCGATATCGGCGGCGGGTCCACCGAGATCGCCTGGCTCGACGGTGCCGCGACCAATCCCTCCACCGATCCGACCCTGCGCATCCGCGCCTGGGATTCGCTCCCCGTCGGCGTGGTGACGCTCGCCGAGAAGCATGGCGGCTCCGAGGTCACGCGGATGATGTTCGAGGGCATGGTCGAGGAGGTCGGCGACCTGCTCGCGCCCTTCGCGATCCGGGCGGCGGCCGCGGCGACCGCGCCGTATTTCCACCTGCTCGGCACCTCGGGCACCGTCACGACGCTCGCCGCGATGCATCTGCGCCTGCCGCGCTACGAGCGGCGGCGGGTCGATGGGCTCTGGATGGCCGATTTCGAGGTCACCGAGGCGATCGAGGACCTGCTCGACACGCGGCTCGACCAGCGTGCGGACAACCCCTGCATCGGCCGCGACCGGGCCGACCTCGTGCTGGCCGGCTGCGCGATCCTGGAGGCGATCCGCCGGGTGTTTCCCTCCGAGCGCCTGCGCATCGCCGACCGCGGCCTGCGCGAGGGCCTGCTGATGAACATGATGCGCGAGGACGGCGTCTGGCGCCGGGGCCGTTACCGCTAGTCTACGGTCGGCGAGCCGGCGTCAGCCCTCTGAGCAGAAACGCGATCATCGCGTCGAGCGGCGGCACCGGAGCCTCGGGGCACTGGCTGACCAGTACCGGATGGCAGTAGCGCACGATCGCCGCGTGGACGCAGGCGGCGGCGAGGCCCGTATCCGCGACCGCGAACTCGCCGCGTCTCACGCCCTCACTGATGATCCGTTCGAAGACGGCGACGATGCTGTCGACGTGGTGCCGGCAAACCGCCCAGCTCTCCCTCATTGCCGCCTCGACCATCTCGTGCATGCGCGGGAACGCTTCGCAGCGCTCGAGGCAGTCGCGGTGAAGCGCGGTGATCATCTCCGAGAGGCGGTCGGCGGCGCTGAGGCCGGGCGCCTCGGCGATCGCCAGGATCAGCACCTCGACCTCGCGGGTCAGGCGGCCGACGACGGCCTCGTTGATCGCCTTCTTCGAGTCGAAGAACCGGTAGACGTTGGCGGGGCTCATCTTGAGCGTCTTGGCGATGTCGGCGACAGTGGTCTTCTGATAGCCGATCTCGCGGAACGACTGTTCCGCCGTCGCGATGATACGGCAGCGGGTCGTCGGTGCGCTCTCCTCGGCGAGTGGGTGGATCGGATCGGCGGCGATAGTCATCGGTCGAGCTTAGAGACCGAGACCGGTCGCGTCAAAAAACGACCCCTTGTCAACGCAATGACCCCGATCCGGTCCCATCGGGCCGCATGTCCGGCCTCGTACTGGTTTGCGGGCGTGGCGCAAGAGATGACGATCGAGGCCACGTACCCGCCGCGATCGGCGATATCGGCGGCTCGATCGCAACACTACGTCCGATGGCGGCCGCATGCAGATGGGGTTCACGGGCATTCGCTCGCAGATGCAGGCGCTACCACCACTGTGCAGAACCCGGCGGCGATGAGTGCTGGCTTCCTCGACGCGACGCGCGCGCGTACTGCATCACGTTCGACCCGACCCTTGACGGTCCAGGCGTATCGCCGCGAGATCGGCGTTCAGGTCGTGATGGCGCCAGATCGATGTGTCCCGCGTCCGCGACTGGGGCGGCTGCCGCACGGCCTATCGGCTACGACCGGTATCCACCTGGTCGGAAAGTACTCTAGAGCCGTATCCGATCCGATTGCATCGGCTCGGCGTCTCTAAGACTTTGTTTTGCCGCGCTTTCTTTCGACCAACCGGTATCCACCTGGTCGGAAAGCGCTCTAATAGCTCCGATTGAGCGCCTCGAGCTGGTCGGCCACCTTCTCGAAAGGCTGCTTGATCAGCACGCCGATGCAGCGGTCCACACCCATGCCGTAGAAGAACCGTCCGCTGTCCTTGAAGGACTGGCAGATGACACGCGTTCGCGCATAGGAAATGGCCGCGGAGACCGACAGCGCCACGACGATCCAGAACAGTTTCGAGCGGGCGATGGCGAAGCCCGTCTCGTCCTTGCGACTGCGCCCGCGGGCGTTGTCACCGCCGACATTGATCTGAATGTTGATCGGTTTTTGGCCATCGACCGGATAATCGCGAGTCTGCGCAATCATGCGCTGGACTTCTTCGACTGTAAATAAATTGTGATTGAGTTCTTTTGATTTAATAAGATCGACTGTTTGATCCATTTCCGCCTCGCAAGACGAAGATGCTTACCAAATCGTTATAACGGCATCGTCATCCGGCGACAGTCGAAGATTGCGATTTCAATATGTAATGTCTTGTTAAGGTTTATGGGCGTCGTTCTCGAAATTCTCGATACGGTGGCGGATTAATTTCGGGGAGATCGCGATGGATTTGTCGCGATCTCCCTAGTCGGTAATCGATCCGGTCAGGCCGCCGGCTTCAACGCGCCGATCCGCTCGTGGAAATCGGGCCCATTCGTCGTCTTGGCGACGTGGCCGGAGCGGATCAGGAAGTCTCCGAAACGTTCGCCGTTTTGCCGGCCCTTGGCGTAATCCGCAAAAAGCGGATCGAGCGTGGTCTTGATCGCCGAGGCGTCCACGTCTTCTGCATAGAGCTTGCCGAGTCGCGAGCCGTCGAAGGCGGCGCCGAGATAAAGGTGGTAGCGCTCGGGGCCGCGACCGACGAGGCCGATCTCGGCGATGTAGGGCCGGGCGCAGCCGTTGGGGCAGCCGGTCATGCGGATGGTGATCTCGTCGTCCTTGAGGCCGTTGCGCTCCAGGCTCTCCTCGAGTTCGTCGATGAGGCTCGGCAGGTAGCGCTCGCTTTCGGCGAGCGCGAGGCCGCAGGTCGGCAGCGAGACGCAGGCCATGGAGTTGCGGCGCAGCGCGCCCGCGCCCTTGGTCAGGCCGTATTCGTCGACCAGCGCCTCGATCTCCGCGCGCTTCTCCGATGGGACGTTGGCGATGATGACGTTCTGGTTGCCGGTGAGGCGGAAGTCGCCCTCGTGCACCTGGGCGATCCGGCGCAGGCCTGCGAGGAACTGCGGGCCGCCGTCGATGTCCTTCACCCGGCCCGACGGCACGTAGAGCGTCAGGTGGTGGCGGCCGTCGTCGCCCTCGGTCCAGCCGTAGCGGTCGCCGTTGCCGTCGAATCTATACGGCTTCGGGGCTTCGAGTTTCTTGTCGATGCGGTTCTCGACCTCGGCCCGGAAGGCGTCGAGGCCGTAGCGCTCGATCGTGTACTTCAGGCGCGCGTTCTTGCGGCTCTTGCGGTTGCCCCAGTCGCGCTGGACGGTCATCACCGCCTCCGCGACCTTCAGGGCATCCTCCGGCTGACAGAAGCCCATCACGTCGGCGGTGCGCGGGAAGGTGTCGGTCTCGCCGTGGGTCATGCCCATGCCGCCGCCGACGGTGACGTTCCAGCCCGTGACCTTGTTTGCCTTGTCGAGGATCGCGATGAAGCCGAGATCGTGCGCGAACACGTCGACCTCGTTCGAGGGCGGCACGGCGATGATGATCTTGAATTTCCGCGGCAGGTAGGTCTTGCCGTAGACCGGTTCGAACTCCTCCTCGCCGCCGACGACCTTCTCGCCGTCGAGCCAGATCTCGCGCCAGGCGTTGGTCTTCGGCAGGAGGCTGTCCGAGATCTCCTTGCCGAGATCGTAAGCGGTCTTGTGCGCGCCGGACTGCGCCGGGTTCGTCGCAGTCATGACGTTGCGGTTGACGTCGCCGCAGGCGGCGATGGTGTCGAGCAGGGACGAGTCGATCGCGGCCATGGTCCGCTTGAGGTTCGACTTGATCACGCCGTGATACTGGAAGGTCTGGCGCGTCGTCGCCCGCAGGGTGCCGTTGGCGTAGGTCGTGGCGATGTCGTCGAGGATCAGCCACTGCTTCGGCGTCACGACGCCGCCCGCGATGCGCAGGCGGATCATGAAGCTGTAGGCCTTGTCGAGCTTCTTCTTCGTCCGCTCGGGCCGGAGATCCCTGTCGTCCTGCATGTACATCCCGTGGAATTTCACGAGCTGTCCGTCATCGTCCGAGATCGCGCCGGTGGCGTGTTTCAGGAGCCCGTCGGCGAGGCCCCCGCGCAGGAAGCGGCTGCCGATCTTGAGATGCTCGTTATGGGCGAGCCCGGCCTCCTTGGCGGCCTGCGGGTCGTCGATCGGACGGCCGGTCGGCGGCGTCTCGTAGCGGCGTGCGCCCGAACCGGGTGTCTCGACGGCCGGGCCGTCAGCGGTATCGATCGGCTTGTGATCGTCCATGGTGATCTCTGTCGGTCACGTGTTGATCGGCTGCCGCTGCCGGACCATCTCATTCCGAGATGGCCGCGCGAGGCGGCGTCCTCGAAAACACCGTCCGGCTTCGCGGAAACCGCCGCCAAGCTCCGACCGGAGCGTGGGACGGCCTGGGACAGGCGGGACGATCGTCCCATCCGTCCGTTTTGTCAGTAAACGTCCTGCTGGTAGCGTCGGGCCCGCTCGAGCCCTGCGACATGAGCTTCCGCGTCGGCGTCGCTCAGGCCCTTATGCTTGGAGAAGACGCGGACCACCGCGGCGCGGACGTCCTTGGCCATGTTCTTGGCATCGCCGCAGACGTAGAACGCGGCGCCGCCGTCTAGCCATTCGACCAGCTCCTGGCCGTGCTGGTCGATCCGGTCTTGGACGTAGATCTTCTCGGGCTGGTCGCGGGAGAAGGCGACGTCGATCCTGCTCAGCGAGCGGTCTTCGAGGGCTTCCTGCCATTCGAGCTGGTAGAGGAAGTCGTGCGTGAAGTGCTGGTCGCCGTAGAACAGCCACGAGCGGCCGGGCGCCTCGGTGGCGCGGCGCTCCTGCACGAAGGCGCGGAACGGCGCGACGCCGGTGCCGGGGCCGACCATGATGATGTCGGTGGCCGGGTCGCTCGGCAGGCGGAAATGCTTGTTCGGCTTCAGCCGCACGCGCAGCTTGGCGCCGTTGCTGATGCGGTCGGCGACATGCGTCGAGGCTACACCGGTGCGTGCCCTGTCATGCGTCGTGTAGCGCACCGCGGCGATGACCAGATGCACCTCGTCGCCGACTTCCTTTCGCGATGAGGCTATGGAATAGGCGCGCGGCGGCAGGGGCCGGGTGATGGTGTTGAGATGCTCGGCGGTGAGCGCGGCCGGATAGGCCTCGATCAGGTCGATCAGGTGCCGGCCTTCGAGCCACGCCTTCACCTCGCCGCTCTCGATGAATTTTTGGGCATCCGTGTGGCCCGTGGCCTTGGCGAAGCGCTCCACGGTGGCGGCCGAGAGCGTGGTGATGTCGCGCTCGGAGAGCAGCGCCTTGCGCAGGGCCTCGTCGCCGGTGAGCCCGGTGGCGCTCAGGATCTCCTCGACGAGCTGCGGGTCGTTCTCGGGGTAGATCTCGAGGGAATCGCCCGGCTCGTAGGCCGGTGCGCCATCCGCGAATTCCAGCGCGAGGTGGATCGTCTCCTTCTTGGAGCGGGAGGAGTTCAGGTTCACGTGCTCGATCACCTCGACCACGACGGGATCGCGGCTCGGCTCCTCGTCCTCGTCCTGCGAAGTGCTGCGGGCGAAATCGATGGCGACGACGTTGTCGGAGGCGACCTCCGCCGGGGCCAGCGCCTTCAGCGCGCCCTTGATCCAGTCGGCGGCCGGCTTGTCGAAGTCGAGGTCGAGGTCGGCGCGGTCGTAGGCCCGCTTGCCGCCGAGCGCCTCGAAACGCGCATCGAGGTTCTTCCCGATGGAGCAGAACTCCGCATAGGAAGTGTCGCCGAGCGCCAGGACGCCGAACTCGACGCCGTCGAGCCGCGGTGCTCCGTCACCCATGAGCGCATTGTAGGTCTCGACCGCGCGGGCCGGCGGCTCGCCTTCGCCCCAGGTCGCGGCGATGGCGACGAGCTTGCCGGCGCTCTGTAGGGTCGCGATGTCGAGGTCGGCGAAGTCGATCACCTTCGGCTTGAAGCCCTGCTTCTTCGCGAGCTTGGCGACGTTGCCGGCCAGCGCCTCGCAATTCCCGGACTCCGACGCGAAGATGATCGTCAGCGGCTCGGAGGCCTTGGGCGGTGCCACGGGCTGCGCCACAGGCTGTCCGCCGGCCGCGTCGAGGCCGGCGAGGAACCCAGCGAGCCAAGCGCGCTGGATCGGTGTCGCCGCGCCGAGGACGGCGTCGAGACTCGCCCGCTCGGTATCACCGAAGGGGGCCGTGCGAGGGAGAAGAGCGTTGCGTGCCATCGTGCATGCCATGTCGTTCGCGGACGGGCCGCTGTCAACGAAGAGTTGTTCTTTTTACAGGACGACCGAGACGGAGAAAGTGTGACCTGCCGTCGCGTCGCAAAAAAGAAGATTATTCTCCGACAACCGCAAGCTGCGGAGCGATGCGGCCGCGGGGAGGCGGTGCCGGCAGGGGCAGGGCCGTGGTCGATTTCACCTTCTCCATGGCGAAGCGCGAGGTCACGTTCTTCAGAGGCAGCGTGGCGATCAGGTTCTTGTAGAACAGGTCGTAGGCCCGCATGTCGGCCACCACGACGCGCAGCATGTAGTCGACGTCGCCGGCCATCCGGTAGAACTCCAGCACCTCCGGCATCGCCGCGATGTCCGACGCGAAACGCTCCAGCCATTCCTTGGAATGGTCGGACGTCTCGATAGAGACAAAGACGGTGAGCCCGAGACCGAGCTTCACGGGATCGAGCACGGCCACGCGCCGGTCGATGACGCCGTCGGCTTCCAGGCGCTGGATGCGCTTCCAGCAGGGGGTCTGCGACAGCCCGACCTGCTCGCCGATGGCGGCGATCGAGAGGGTCGCATCCTTCTGCAGGAGGGCGAGGATCTTCAGGTCGATGGCGTCCAAGAGGGCCTCTCGATAATTGGCGCCCGGCATGGGCCTTGGTTGGTGTCGGCACTGCCGGCCCCGACGTGTGCTGCGGCACCCGGCCTGAGAAGGATCTTCCGCAGAAAGGCAACGAATCGTCGCTTTTCCGGTTTCCCGCTCACGAAATGCTGCGCTGCCAGACGGCAGATCCGCACCACTGGCGCCTTGACAGCGTTCTGTATAGCGAACATGTCAGGTCGTAGACAACCGGGTCAAGCTCAAGCGGCAAAAAGACATCTACGGACACACCGATATGACCGTCGCTCTCGCACAGCAGGCCGAGAGGCTCGCCGCACGGATGGCGGGGCTCGATCTCATCGCCCGCATCCGCCTCGTGGAATCAGAACTCTCCGGCCGCCTCGTCTTCACGACGAGCCTCGGCATCGAGGATCAGGTGGTCACCCACGCGATCGCGATGGCCAAGGGACGCACCGAGATCGTAACCCTCGATACCGGCCGCCTCTTTCCCGAAACATACGATGTCTGGGCGGAAACCGAGTCGGCCTACGGCATCCGCATCCGGTCCTACGCACCCGAGCGGAAGTCCGAGGAGGCCTTTGTCGCGGCCGAGGGGATCAATGGCTTTCGCCATTCCGTCGCGGCGCGGCAGGCCTGCTGCGGCTTCCGCAAGGTCGAGCCGCTTGGCCGGGCGCTGGACCAAGCCGCAGGCTGGTTCACCGGCTTGCGCGCCGGGCAGTCGGCAAACCGCGCCGACACGCCGCTCGCCGAGGCCGACGACGATCGCGGCTTGATCAAGGTCAATCCGCTGGCGGATTGGACCCGGGCGCAGGTCGACGCCTTCGTCAAGGACCAGTTCATTCCTTACAACGCGCTCCACGATCGCGGTTTTCCCTCGATCGGCTGTGCGCCCTGCACCCGCGCCGTGAAGATCGGCGAGGATGAGCGGGCCGGGCGCTGGTGGTGGGAACAGGAATCCAAGAAGGAGTGCGGGCTGCACCTCCACGCGCCCGAGGCCGATGTCGAGCCGGGCGAGGAGCCGGCGGCGTTCGAGGAGCCGGCACGCGCCGCATCCTCACGGGACAACAGAAGGGAATTGGTTTGATGAGCGGCGCCATTGCCGAAAAACCGTCGGGTCTGGCCACGCCCTCGCGGGCGCGCTTGACGCATTTGCAGCGTCTCGAAGCCGAGAGCATCCATATCTTCCGCGAGACGGTCGCCGAGACCGAGCTTCCGGTGATGCTCTATTCGATCGGCAAGGATTCGTCGGTGCTGCTGCATCTGGCGCTGAAGGCGTTTGCGCCGGGCAAGCTGCCGTTCCCGCTGCTCCACGTCGATACGACCTGGAAGTTCAGGGAGATGATCGCCTTTCGCGATCGGCGGGTGAAGGAGCTTGGGCTCGAGCTAATCGTTCATACCAATCAGGACGGGATCGCCAAGGGCATCGGCCCGTTTAGCCACGGCTCGGAAGTCCATACCGACGTGATGAAGACGCAGGCCCTGCGGCAGGCATTGGACAAGTACAAGTTCGACGCGGCCTTCGGCGGCGCCCGCCGCGACGAGGAGGCCAGCCGCGCCAAGGAGCGCATCGTCTCGCTGCGCAATGCGCAGCACCGCTGGGATCCGAAGCGCCAGCGCGCCGAACCCTGGCACCTGTACAATTACAAGAAGCGGCGCGGCGAGAGCTTCCGCGTGTTTCCGCTCTCGAACTGGACCGAGCTCGATATCTGGCTTTACATCGAGCAGGAAAAGATACCGATCGTGCCTCTCTATTTCGCGGCCGAGCGCCCCGTGGTGGAGCGCGACGGCCAGCTCATCATGGTGGACGACGACCGCCTACCGCTGGAGCCCGGCGAGACCGTGCAGAACCGGCTCGTCCGGTTCCGCACGCTGGGCTGCTACCCGTTGACCGGTGCCGTCGAGAGCCCGGCAACGACGTTGCCCGAGATCGTCGGCGAGACGCTGGCCGCCCGCACCTCGGAACGTCAGGGCCGCGTCATCGACAAGGACGGCTCCGGTGCCATGGAGCGTAAGAAGCAGGAGGGCTATTTCTGATGACCATCCATCAGTCCCCCGAGGCCTTCGGCTACGAAGCCTTCCTGCATACGCACCAGAACAAGGAAGTCCTGCGCTTCATCGCCTGCGGCTCCGTCGACGATGGTAAGTCGACCCTGATCGGCCGCCTGCTTCACGACACCAAGCAGATCTTCGACGACCAGGTCACGGCGTTGCAGCGCGATTCGCGGAAGCACGGCACGCAGGGCCAGGAGATCGACCTCGCCCTCCTCGTCGACGGCCTGCAGGCCGAGCGCGAGCAGGGCATCACGATCGACGTGGCCTACCGCTTCTTCTCGACGGAAAGCCGCTCGTTCATCGTCGCAGACACGCCTGGCCACGAGCAGTATACCCGCAACATGGCGACTGGCGCCTCGACGGCCGACGTGGCCGTGATTTTGGTGGACGCCCGTCAGGGCCTCACGCGCCAGACCCGGCGCCATGCCATCCTAGTCTCGCTGCTAGGCATCAAGCGGGTGGCGCTGGCAGTGAACAAGATGGACCTGTCCGGCTGGTCGCAGGACACCTTCGACCGCATCGTCGCCGGCTTTCGCGAGTTCGCCGCCCCCCTAGGTTTCAACGAGATCCGCCCGATTCCACTCTCGGCCAAGAACGGCGACAACGTCGTCCTGCCGGGCACGGCGGCGACCTGGTACACCGGGGGACCGTTGCTGCGTTACCTCGAAGAAGTGCCGGTCAAATCCGAGGAACGCGCCGCGCCGTTTCGCCTTCCGGTGCAGTGGGTCAATCGGCCCAATTCCGAGTTCCGCGGCTTCTCGGGCCTCATCGCCTCGGGCTCGGCCGCGCCGGGCGACAAGGTCGTAGTCTCGCCATCCGGCAAGACCTCGACCATCGCGCGGATCTACACGGCCGACGGCGACTTGCCGCGTGCCAGCGAGGGCCAGTCAGTGACGATCGTGCTTGCCGACGAGGTCGACGCCTCGCGTGGCGCGGTGATCGCTACCGCCGACGCGCCGCTGACCGTCACTGACACGCTCGACGTCCGCCTGTTCTGGGCTTCCGAGACCGACCTGATCCCGGGCGCGAGTCTCTGGGCCAAGATCGGCACCGTCACCACCAACGCCGTGGTCAAGGCGGTTCGTAGCCGGATCGATCTGGAGACGGGGCAGACCGTGGCGGCCGACAAGCTCGGTATCAACGACATCGGCGAGGTGACGCTGAATCTCGATCGCGAGGTTGCCGTCGATCCCTATGCCGACAACCGCGACACCGGCTCGCTCATCCTTATCGATCGCGAAACCACCGACACGGCGGCGCTCGGTCTCGTGAAGGCGTCGATCGCTGTCGAGCCAAGGGGCGACGAGACGAAACGCAAGGGTGCGCCCGCATCGGGCGGTTTCCTCTCGCGGCTGCGCTGGGTATTCGGAGGCATCTGAGCCTGGGTCCGATCGAGACCGCGCCGAATCGACGCGTCTCGCGTGATAGGGGACGCGTACCGTTAAACCGGAATCATGGGACGGGCGTCCCGCCTGTCCCATGCTGTCCCACGAGCGGGCGATCGTTTGGACACCGAAGTTTCGGCTGATTCCGTTTGAAGGCTCGCGTTCCAGTGCCCGGATGATCCGGTCGATATGGGTCGCCTTGGCGGCGACACCAACCGATCATCGGACGACCTCGGTCCTTCGAATGTCGGGCCCTGGGCCTTGGGCTGGCTTTCGCAATCCGGGTGACGCTGGCCAAGCCGGCGGATTTGCGCTCCGTGCGGTCGCGTCGGTGGCGCAAAGCGTGGCCGACAGCAGCTCCCGTCATGCGCCGATCGCGCGTGCCGCCTCGTCCAGACGCCGGCATCCGACACGCGACAGGCACCTCGGAGCGCTGGTTCCCCAAGCTCTCGCCTTGCTGGCTCGGTCGCCCGCGACTACGGTCCGCGCCGCTGAGAGGCCCGGGCGACGGGCCCGATCCACCGGAGCCCTCCCCATGGCCCTCCTGGCCGATGCCCTGTCGCGCGTGAAGCCGTCAGCAACCATCTTGATGACTCAGAAGGCTCGTGAGCTGAAAGCCTCGGGCGTCGATGTCATCAGCCTCTCGGTGGGCGAGCCCGATTTCGATACGCCCGACCATATCAAGCAGGCGGCGGTCGAGGCGATCGCCCGCAACGAGACGCGCTACACGCCCGTGTCCGGCATCCCGGCGCTGCGCGAGGCCATCGTCAAGAAGTTCAAGCGCGAGAACGGGCTCGACTACAAGATCTCGCAGACCATCGTCGGCACCGGCGGCAAGCACATCATCTACAACGCACTGCTCGCCACGCTGAATCCCGGCGACGAGGTCGTGATCCCGCGGCCGTACTGGGTCTCCTACCCGGAGATGGTCGTGCTCTGCGGCGGTACCCCGGTCTTCGTCGAGACCGACATGGCGCACGGCTTCAAGTTGCAGGCCGAGGCGCTCGAGCGCGTGCTGACGCCGAAGACCAAGTGGATCATCCTGAACTCGCCTTCGAACCCGTCCGGCGCCGCCTATGCGCGCGACGAGATGAAGGCGATCACCGACGTCCTGCTGCGCCACCCGCAGGTGCACGTCCTCACCGACGACATCTACGAGCACCTGACGTACGGCGATTTCGACTTCGTCACGCCGGCCCAGGTCGAGCCCGGCCTCTATGGCCGCACGCTGACGATGAACGGGGTCTCGAAGGCCTACGCCATGACCGGCTGGCGCATCGGCTACGCCGCCGGTCCCGAACCGATCATCAAGGCGATGGACTTCGTCCAGGGCCAGCAGACCTCGGGCGCCTGCTCGATCTCGCAATGGGCCGCCGTCGCGGCCCTCGACGGACCGCAGGACCATCTCGCCCGTTTCCGGGACGCCTTCCAGGGCCGGCGCGACCTCGTCGTGTCGATGCTGAACCAGGCCCGCGGCCTGACCTGTCCGACGCCGGAAGGCGCCTTCTACGTCTACCCGTCCTGTGCCGAACTGATCGGCAAGCGTACCGAGAACGGCACGGTGATCGAGACCGACCAGGACTTCGTCACCGAGCTTCTGCAGGCGGAAGGTGTCGCCGCGGTCCACGGCTCGGCCTTCGGCCTCGGCCCGAACCTGCGGATCTCCTACGCGACCTCGAACGCCGTGCTGGAAGAGGCCTGCACGCGGATCCAGCGCTTTTGCGGATCCTTGCGGTAAGTGGCTTTAGCTCGTTGGCCAACGATCGACCCATGGGTTGAACAGCAGCACGCGCGCCCGTCGATAGTCTTCGGTATCGCGTGTCACCACAGTCAGGCCGTGCCGAAGTGCTGTCGCGGCAATGATGAGATCCGGCTGAGAGAACGTATGCCTCGCCTTGCGGCCATCCTCGACCAGAAGCCGCCACGTCAGCATCGCGTCTTCGCTAACCGCAAGCACTCGCTGCCCAAATGTCGGCCTGACCTCGTGCATCAGCCACGCGTTGAGTTCGGCTCGGCGTCCCGCGTCAGAAAGCTGCTCGATCCCAAAGCGAATTTCGGCGAACGTGACCTTACTGACGTGAAGCGACTCCAGAGGCTGAGCCGATACGAAGGCTACGACTTTCTTCTCCGGGCGTGGCCGGCGTAATTCCGATAGGATGTTCGTATCCAACAACCAGCCCGTCATAGCACAACGTGGCGTATGGGCATGGCATTGCGCTCGGGTTCGATCTCGACCTCGCGGTAGGGAGATGCCTGAACTGCAGCGACCAGACTTTGGCCGCTTCGATCACCGTTCAAGCGCTGAAATTCTTCTGCGGAGATGACGACTACTTGGTCGCGGCCGTGCACCGTGACGTGTTGGGGGCCCTCACTCCGAGCGGTTCGCACCAGTTCGCTGAAACGGGCTTTTGCGTCCTGTAGCCGCCAGCGTCGCCGCTCGCCCGCAAATCTCGATATTCTGGTCATGCTGACCAGAATATCAAAGCATGATGAGGTAGCAAGCGGTCGGTTTCGGCGGAAATCCGGTCGTCCGGTTCCCGCCGATCCGTCCCTATCTCTGCAGGTCCTGCGCCAACTTGAGATGCTCCTCCAAGTGGGGCTGCGTCTTGGCGGCCCAGGCCTTCAGATCGGCGTTCTCGCCGCCCTCCGCATAGCGCTTGAACAGGTCGACGGCGGTCTTGTGCGCGCTGACCTGATCGGACTGGAACTGCTTGGTGAAGTCGTCACCCTTCAGGCCCTTGAGCTTGTCGATCTTGCTCTGGTGCGTGCTGTCGAGGGCGGTGGGGAGTTCGGCCTTGATCTTGCCGCCGGTGACCAGCGCCTTGAGCTCGTCCGTCGTCTTCGAATGATCCGCAACCATCTGCTTGGCGAAGGTCTTGGTCTTGTCGTCCGCACGCTCCTCGGCGAGCTGGCTCGACTGCTTCTCGAACATGTCGCTGATCGCGACGGCCGTGACGAAATCCTGGGTCGTCGGGCTGGCGCCGATCAGGGAATTCACGCCGGTCTGCTCGCCGACGGATTTGGTCTGCTCGCCGACCGTCTTGTTGCCGGTCTCGGCGAGAACGGGAGTCGCGAGCAACAGGCAGGCGGCTGCGAGGGCGCGTTTTTTCATGACGATATCTCCTCGGTTGTATGCCCGGGAAACCGAGGGAGCCCGATACCGTTCCTGAGAAATTCGCCGGACGCGCCGATGCCACACAGACGATCCGGGTCGCCTACGACTTCACGATCCGGTCGAGCTTGTTGTTGACGAAGAAGTACAATTCCTTCGCGCCCGGCTCGTTGTAGAGCACCTGAACCTCGCGGCCCGAGCGGCCCTCGCCGACGAGGACGTCGGTGGGCGGCCGGCCCTTGAGGCGGACGAGTTCGCATTCGCCGATACCGGGCGCGATGGCGCTCGCAGCCGTCGGCACGGCGCCGGTGCAGGTGCCGCCGCCATCGAGGACCGGGCCGCTGAAGGCCGGCGCAGAAGGCGCGGTCGGCGGAGCAAGGGCAGCCTGCGGCGCGGCGCTGGCTTGCGGCGGCTGGCGTGCCGACGCGCGATCCTCGGTGCTCGTGCAGGCCCCGAGCAGGCCGAGGCTCGTCGCGGCGAGCAGGATTAGGAGGTGCTTGGGGCGGATCAAGGGGTCGGGCGCTCCTGTGTGCCGTCGCGCGCGGTGCCCGGTGTCCGCGCGGCGCCGTCGGACCGGGCCTGGAGGGCGCGCGCGAACAGGTCGGCCGCGTCGGCATGGAAGGCGGCCCGCGAATCCGCCCTCGCATAGAACATGTGGCCGCCCGGATAAACGGCGAGCTTCAGGCGCTCACCACCGCCATAGGCCGGCATCTGGTCGATCAGAAGCTTCGAGGTGAAGTACGGCGTGACGAGGTCGGTGTAGCCGTGCGCCACCAGCACCCGCAGCGACCCGTCGAGAGACAGGATGCCCTTGAGCGCGCCCATCACTTCGGGAGCGCTGCGGCCCGAACCCCAGGACCAGCCGCGGTTCACGGCTCCGTTGAGAAGCTCGTAGCGCATGTTGGTCACGCGCCAGTTCAACGTCTTCCCGTAGAGCTCGACCATCGCGCTCGTCAGCGGGGCCTGCAGGGCCGTAAGCACGGGATCCTCGAAGCCCGAATGCGGTGCGGTCGGGTCCGGGTCCCAACCGGTGACGGAGGTGTCGTAGGCCGACGACACGCGGCCGAGATCGCGGCCGATCTCGCGCTGATAGCTGTTGGTCGTCGGGCGCCCGGCCTGGCGCCGCGTCGTCTCGGGATCGAGGCCGGTCAGGGCCGACACCCGGCCGGAGAGACGCGCGACGGCCTCTGTATCGCCGGGGCCCTTCAGGAGGTCGGTAAGATAATCGCCCGCAGCGTAGCGCTCGGCCTCCGCCATCAGGCTCCGCGTCGGCACCGCACCCGAGCGCTCGAGCGCCGCCGCGGCCAGCGAGGGCAGGCGGGTGACGAAGCCCCAGGGCGTGGTGCGGGCCGATTGCAGCCAGGCGAAGTCGAGCACAGGCGACAGCAGCACGAGGCCCGAGAGCCCGACGCCGATCTCCTCCTGCAGCTTGCTTGCGATCAGCGGACCGCGAAAGCCGCCGTAGCTCTCGCCGACGTAGAATTTCGGCGAGGCCATGCGGTCGTTCTGGCGCAGGTAGCGGGCGATCGACGAGGCGAGCACCGAGGCGTCGCCATCGACGTTCCAGTAGCTCTTGCCGTCGCCGTCGGCGGCGCGGCTGTAGCCGGTGCCGACGGGGTCGATGAAGACGAGATCGGTGAAGTCCAGCCAAGTCTCGGCGTTCGGTTGCAGCGCGATCTTTTGCGACGGGCTGATGCTCGTTCCGTCGGTCGGCAGGCGCCACGGGCCGAGCGCGCCGATGTTGAGATAGGCCGACGCCGCGCCCGGGCCGCCATTGATGGCGAAGCTCACCGGCCGGCTCGCGACGTCCTTGGCATCACCCTTCTTCACGTAGGCGATGAAGGCGATCTCGGCCTGGAGCTTTCCGGATTCGTCGACGAGGCCGAGGCTGCCGGCGGTGGCGGTGAAGTCGATCGTGCGGCCGCCGGGCAGGGCGAGGCTGTGCTCGGTGACGGAATCCGCCGGCAGCTTGCGGCCTTCGCGGGTCTCGCTCCCGCGCTCCGGGGCCTTGCGGGCGGCCTCTGGTGGGCCGTGCGGCGACGATTGGGCGATGGAGGGGAGGGGCGTGAGGGCTATCAGAGCCGCCACCACTGTCGAACGCGCGCCTCTCCTCCCCCTTGTTGGGAGGAGTTGGAGGTGGGGTTGGTTCCGCCTGCCGCTACCGAAACAAGCGGAGCCATCCCCACCCTCGATCCCTCCCCACAAGGGGGAGGGAAGGCGCCAGCGTCTGCCGGTGGGCACATTCGTCATCCGGTCGTCCCGATCTGTCTGTGCTGCGGGCGGACCCGCAAAAAACGTCAAGCCTTCTTGCTCCACCGGCCATTCTCGTCCTGCTGCCAGTAGGCGAGGGTGTGGCCCTGCTCCTTGGCGCCCTTCCACTGCTCGCGGGCGTGGGCGAGGGCATCGGAATCGGTGCCGTCGAACAGGATGCAGATGCGGGCGTAGGCGTTCGCATCCGGCGGTAGGGCCGCGCCCTCGACGAGGAAGCGGATCGCGGCGGCGTTGGGGTTGGTCTCGCGCAAGGTCAGCACCACCGGCTGCGACGCGGCATCGGGGTCGCGCTCGGTGCCGTGGGGCAGGAAGCTGTCGTCGGAATAGGTCCAGAGGCCGTCGTCGAGGGCCGACATCCGCTCCTCGCTCATCACCTGGATCGCGGCCTGCCAGCCCCGCTCCAGCGATTTCTCGACGAGGCTCGGCAGCACCTTTTCGAGGGGCTGGCGCTGCAGGTGATAGAACAGGATCTCTGTCACGATGGCCCCATCATAGCGCGGAACGGCGCGTTCCGCAGCGGCATGATCCGGCCTCGCGGCCTCAGGCCGCGGGTTCGATGTAGTGGGGCACGAACAGCGCGTCGTTTCCGGTGATGGCACCGCGGCCCTCGCGGATGCAGAGGCCGGCCGGCGCGTCGCCGACGATCCAGGAACCGATTACCGGGCGGCGGCGATCGTCGAACAGGGGCAGTTCGGCGAGCGCCTGCCGAATCCAGCCTTCGCCGCCATAGGGCCCCGGCTCCTGCGCCAGCACGGTGCCTTCGCGAACGATCGCGATGTTCGAGCCCTCCCGCGAAAAGACGGGTTTTCGCACGTAGGAATCGCCGAGGCCGGCTGCCTGCGGATCGTCCTCGAAATAGGCCGGCAGCAGGTTGGGGTGGCCGGGCTCCTGCGCCCAGAGATGGGGCAGCAGCCCCTTGTTCGAGAGCACCGCCTTCCAGGGCGGCTCCAGGAAGCGCGTCGGGCTCGTCGCCACGGCGCCAGCGAAGGCATCCTCAAAGGCCCATTCCCAGGGATAGAGCTTGAACAGCCGGTCGATCGCCGCCCCGTCCGGTGCGCAGAAGCGGCCGTCGGCCGCCAGCCCGATCTCGGAGAGGTCGAGGAAGCGCGTGGCGTGGCCGGCCTGGATCGCGCAATCGCGCAGATACTCCACCGTCCCGCGATCCTCCGGCGCGTCGGCCTCGGCGGCGAAGGCGGTGAGGCCGGCTGGCGGCAGGTCGCGAAAGCGGGCGATCAGCCGTTCGTGGACGGCGTTGAACTGGTCGCTGCCGGCCGGCAACTGGCCGTCGCGCAGCAGCTCTTCCAGCCAGAGCCACTGAAACACGCCCGTTTCGTAGAGGGCGGTCGGCGTGTCGGCGTTGTATTCGAGGAGCTTGGCCGGGCCGGTGCCCCCGTAGGAGAGGTCGAGCCGGCCGTAGAGGCTCGGATCGCCCCGCCGCCAGCTGTCGCGGACGGCGTCCCAGGCGCCCTCCGGGAGACGCAAGGCGGCCAGGATCCGCTCGTCCTCGACGGCGCGGGCCGTGAAATCCAGGCAGAGGGCATGGAGTTCGCCGCTCGGCCCCTCGATGTCCTCCTCGATCTCACGGAGCGTGAAGGCGTAGGCGTGGCTCTCGTCCCAATAGGGCGCGTCGTCGAGGGTGTGGAACACGAAGCCGTTTTTTCGCGCGGTCTCGCGCCAGTCCACGCGTTCGCCCGTCGCAATCCGGCGCATCAGCCGCCGCCGAAGAAACCGCGCGACGACAAGGAGAACGACCGCCCCGTGCCGCCGAACCCGCCGAACGACGATCCGCGCAAGGCCGCCGACGACACCCGCGCCGCCGAGGACCGGCCGCCGCCGGTCGTCCAGATGCGGGCGCCCGATCCGGTGCAGTAGCCGCCCCCGCCATGCACCCCCGCATGCGCCTCGTCCTGTGGGGCATGGTCGTAGACTGGCTGGGGTGCCAGGTTCTGGGCGGCCGCGGCGCCGATCACGTAGCCGGCCATGAGCGGCAGGAATTGTCCACGCGCGTCCTCGGTGATGCTCTCGCCGGTCACGCAATGGCCGGGGCCGTGATGGGCCTCGCATTCACCGCTCGAGGCATAGCGCGGCGCGGCCGTCGGGTAGAGCGCGCGGGCGGTCTCGTACGCGCTCTGGCAGTCCGGCGCGTCGCGAAGGCGCGCATTGATGCAGTCGGAGGGGGCTGGATAGACCCGGACGTCCTCCTCGTCCTGCGACGGATCGAGGTGGGCGAGGCCATAGGCCATGACGCCCGCGCCCGCGAGCAACACCAGGGACACGGTGCGCGAGCGCTTCACCGGCGGCGTCGCCGCATCGACGACCGGAGGTCTCGTCCGTTGCTGCGTCATCCGGATACCGCCCGAACCGTGACCGACGGCAAGATCAATACGACATCGCGGCGGCGTTCACGATCCCGCCCGCGAGGGAGGCGGAGCCGAGCAGGATCGCGGCGGCGGTTTCGTTGTCCTCGATCCGGCGGGACAGGTCCGGCAGGACGATTCGCATCAGCCAGTAGATCAGGATCTGGACCACGAGGGCGACGAGGCCCCAGACGAGGCAGTCGAGGATCGATTGCGCGTTGCGGATCGCTACCGAGAGCGGCAGGGCGTAGCCGACGAGGCTGCCACCGAGGCTGAGCGCGGCGGCGACGTTGCCGGCGCGGATCAGCGCCACCTCCCGATGCGCCGTCGCGGTCAGGTAGACCGCGAGGTAGAGCGCGACGAGGACGAGCGCGGCGGCGAAATAGGCGAGGAAGGCGGGCAGCCCGGAGATCACGTGCATCGAGCTGCCTCCAGTTTTGTTTGTCCAATTGGCCATGAATGGCCAATTGGATCCGCCGCATCGGCGGCGGCGCGCATTCGCGCTTGCCGACGGCCGGCTGCAGCGGCCGTCGGTATCAAACCAGTCGGCTCTGCTCGACGGCCGCGGCGACGAAGCTGGAGAAGAGCGGGTGCGGCTCGAACGGCCGCGACTTCAGCTCCGGATGGAACTGCACGCCGACGAACCAGGGATGACCCTCGTGCTCCACCGTCTCGGGTAGCAGCCCGTCCGGCGAGAGGCCGGAGAAGCGCAGGCCCTTGGCCTCCAGCCGCTCGCGATAGGCCATGTTGACCTCGTAGCGGTGGCGGTGGCGCTCCGAAATGTTGGTGTCGCCGTAGATCTTGGCGATGCGCGTGTCCGGCGCCAGCGTCGCCTTGTAGGCGCCGAGCCGCATGGTGCCGCCGAGGTCGCCCTCGGCCGCACGCTTCTCCAACGCGTCCCCCTTCATCCACTCGGTGAGCAGGCCGACCACCGGCTCGGTGGTGGTGCCGAATTCGGTGGAGTTGGCCTCGGTGATGCCTGCCAGCGACCGGGCAGCCTCGATCACAGCCATCTGCATGCCGAAGCAGATGCCGAAATACGGGATCTTTCGCTCGCGGGCGTAGCGGGCCGCGCGGATCTTGCCCTCGGCGCCGCGTTGGCCGAAGCCGCCGGGCACCAGGATGCCGTGCAGGCCTTCGAGGAAGGGCGCGGGGTCCTCGCGCTCGAACACCTCGGCCTCGATCCATTCGAGGTGGACGCGCACGTTGTTGGCGATGCCGCCGTGGGTGAGCGCCTCGGTGAGCGACTTGTAGGCGTCCTTGAGCCCCGTGTACTTGCCGACGATGGCGATGGTGACCTCGCCCTCGGGGTTGCTGACCCGGTGGGAGATGGTGCGCCAGCGGTCCAGGCTCGGCTCGCACTCGGCGTCGAGGCCGAAATGTTCCAGCACCTCGCGGTCGAGACCGGCGCCCCGGTAGGACAGCGGCACGTCGTAGATCGAGGGCACGTCGAGGGCGTCGATCACCGCCGTCTCGCGCACGTTGCAGAACAGCGCTAGCTTACGCCGCTCCTCGTTCGGGATCGGCCGGTCGCAGCGGCAGAGCAGGATGTCGGGCTGGATGCCGATCGAGCGCAGCTCCTTCACCGAGTGCTGCGTCGGCTTGGTCTTGAGCTCGCCGGCCGACGGGATGAACGGCAGCAGCGTCAGGTGGATGAACAGGCAGGTCCCGCGCGGCTGCTCCTGGCCGAGCTGGCGGATCGCCTCGAAGAAGGGCAGGCCCTCGATGTCGCCCACCGTGCCGCCGATCTCGACGAGAACGAAGTCGTAGCCCTCGTTGCCGTCGAGCACGAACGCCTTGATGGCGTTGGTGACGTGCGGGATCACCTGGATCGTCGCGCCGAGGTAGTCGCCGCGGCGCTCCTTGGTGATGATGTCCTGGTAGATCTTGCCGGTGGTGATGTTGTCGGCGCGGCTCGCCGGCAGGCCGGTGAAGCGCTCGTAATGGCCGAGGTCGAGATCGGTCTCGGCGCCGTCGTCGGTGACGAAGACCTCGCCGTGCTGCGTCGGGCTCATCGTGCCCGGATCGACGTTGAGATAGGGGTCGAGCTTCCGCAGGCGGACGCGGTAGCCACGGGCCTGGAGCAGGGCCGCCAGCGCGGCCGAGGCGAGCCCCTTCCCGAGCGACGACACGACGCCGCCGGTGATGAAGACGTACCGCGTCGTAATCCCAGGCGTCATGTATTGCGTCATGGGCCTCGGCTCATAAACGGGGTTTCACGATTCGCCAAACCGCAAAGGTCGACCCGCCGCGATGCCCATCGGGCACGCGTTACGGGGCCATGCCGCTGACGACGTTGAGGATTCCGTGCGGGCCTCGGGCCCGGATCGGCCGGCCTATGCGCCGGCCGCAATTCTCTTTCGCAACCCGAAGGTCCGCCGCGCGACCTTGGCCGCGCCGTACCGACCTCAGCGCGACTGAGGCGCCTCGGGCGTCGCCGGTGCCGGAGCGGCCGGCGCAGTCTCGACCGGGGCTGCCGGCGCAGGAGGAACTTGCGCGGCAGGTGCCGGGCTCTGCGGTGCGGGGGTGCCGTCGGCCGGCTTGCCGCCCTGCTGGCGCAGAGTGTCGAGCAAGTTGTCGGCGTTGGCCGGCTGCTTCTCGGTCTGGCCCGGCTGGGCCGTCCCGTCGTCGAGGATCGAGCGCGGCGCGGCCGTGTGATGCGCCACGATCGCCAGCGAGATGCTGGTGGCGAAGAACAGGGCGGCGAGGATCGCGGTGGCCCGCGTCAGCGCGTTGGCCTGTCCGCGTCCGGTCATGAAGCCCGAGACGCCGCCGCCACTGCTGCCTCCGCCGCCGAGGCCGAGGCCGCCCTCGGAGCGCTGCAGCAGCACCGTGACGATGAGCGCCAGGACGATGAAGAGGTGGACGACGATCAGGACGGTCTGCATCGGGGTTCCGGCAAGTCCGCGATCACGGACGCAATCAGGCGATCGGCAAAGCCGACGAACCGCCCGGAGGCGTGCTCCGTTCGGTGAGGCCGGCTCCTACACCAGTTGGGGACCAGCGCCAACCTGCGCCAGGGCCGGCGAACAGGACAGGCGTTTCACCGTCCGTTTTACAGTCATTGCGGGACCGATAGCGATCAGCGCGTCCACGTCATTGCTTCGCTGCGCTCGAAATGACGGAATGTGAACGACGGACAGCAGTGCGCGTATGGATCCGTTCCTCAGCCTTCCTTGCCGATGCCCAATCCACGGAGGATATCGCCGATCGGATCGATCTTCTGCGAAGCCGAGGGCGTCGCCCGGGAAGCGACCTGGGTCTCGCCGGAGGCCGTCGAAAGGGACTGCTTCGTCGCCGTCTCACGCTCGCGAGCAGCGGCGGCGCGGGCGATTTTGCGACGGCGTGCCTGCTCGGCCTTCTGTGCAGAGGCCTGCAGCGAGACGTGGCGTACGGGCGGCGTAGCGACGACAGCGGCGGGAGCCGCGCTGTCCTGAGTCACTGGCGCTGCCGTATCTGCGACTGCGAGCACGACCGGCGCCTCGACGGGAGCCTGCGATTTCGCAGGCGGGTCGGCCCAGGCCGTCACCGCGGCCGGGGTCGCGGCGGCCTCGACGGCCGGCGCGATCTGCACCGAGGCCGTGCGGCGCGGCTGTCTCGGCTGATGATCGCTCGCATAGGGGAAGGGCGAAGCCGCCACCAACCCGGTGAGCATGATCGCAGAGATCGCGAGGGTTGATTTCAAGTGGATCATGACCGGAAAACTCACGGTCAAGCTCATGGTTCCGCTTGCCCGGCGCAGATTCCTGCGCCGATGCAGTGTCCCGGTCTTGGTTACTGAGTTCGCACCCGGACGGATGCGCCGTCCCGCTCAGGAATAGGCGGCGCAGATTCCCAAGAAGTCCTCGGCGACGAGGCTGGCGCCACCGACGAGGGCGCCGTCTACGTTCTCGACGGCCATGAGTTCGCGGGCGTTCTTCGCCTTCACCGAGCCGCCGTAGAGGATGCGGATCTTGTCCGCCTCGGCCTTGCCGACCATGGTGCCGAGCATGTCGCGCAGCGAGGCGTGGACCTCGGCGATGTCGGCGGTCGAGGGCGTCTTGCCGGTGCCGATCGCCCAGACCGGCTCGTAGGCCAGCACGGTGTCCTCGGCCGTCGCGCCCTTCGGCACGCCGAGCCCGAGCTGCGCGCGCACGATGTCGAGGGTGCGGCCCTCCTCGCGCTCGTCCTCGGTCTCGCCGACGCAGATGATGCCGCAAAGGCCGGCCCGGCGCGCGCCCAGCGCCTTGGCGTGGACGCCGTTATCGGTCTCGTGGTGGTAGGCGCGCCGCTCGGAATGCCCGAGGATGACGTAGCGGGCGCCGAGATCGGCCAGCATCTCGGCCGAGATCGACCCGGTGAAGGCCCCGTTCGCCCGGGCATGCAGGTTCTGGCCGCCGATGGCGATGGCCGAGCCGGTCACCGCGGCGACGCAGGAGGCGATCAGAGTCGCGGGCGGGCAGATCAGGACGTCGATCTTGTCGGTGAGCTTGGGGGTCAGACCCTCCAGCACCTGCTCGACCGTCGCGATCGAGGAGCGCAGGCCGTTCATCTTCCAGTTGCCGGCAACCAGTGGACGTCGTCCCTCGCTCGCCATCGTTGGTCCGTCTCCTGCAAAGCCGCTTTTCGTGGTCCCGGCGGACTACCAGAGCAAGCTTGGGCGCGCAAACCGCCTGCCGGCCCGCCTCGCGGTGGCGTCCGCCCTTTGCGCGGGGCTGCGGATGGTCTATCGCGAGCCCCGAATTTCAAAGCCCTTTTTCCGAGGAAATCGGGCGCAGAAGCGCAGATCCGGACGACACCATGCTCCAGAGCATCCGCAACGCCAGCCAGCACTGGCTCGGCAAGATCGTGCTGTCGATCCTGTTCTTCTTCCTGATCGCGGGCGTCGCGATCTTCGGCGTGGAGGAGTTCTTTCGCGGGGGTAGCAGCCAGACGGTTGCCACGGTGGGCAAGACGCCGATCTCGGCGGAGGCCGTGCGCTCGGCCTACCAGAACCAGCTCCAGCGCTATCAGCAGCAGCTCAAGCGCGTGCTGACGCCGGAACAGGCCCGCGCCATGGGCCTCGAGCGGCAGGTGCTGAGCCAGCTGATCACGGAGGCCGCCCTCGACCAGAAGACCAGCGATCTCGGCCTCGCGATTTCCGATGAAGCCGTGCTGCGCGCCATCCGCGACGAGCAGGCCTTCAAGGGCGCCGACGGCAAGTTCGACCGGACGTTGTTCTTCCAGACCCTGCAGCGGGCTGGCCTGAACGAGCAGATGTTCGTGCGCGAGCAGCGCTCAGTCGCCGCCCGCCTCCAGCTCGCCGAGGCCGTCACCGCCGAGTTGGCTGTGCCGCAGGCGATGCGCGAGGCGGTGCATCGCTACTCGACCGAGCGCCGCACGGCTTCCGTGCTGATGCTGACGCCGGCCGCCGCCGGCGAGATCCCGGCGCCGGGCGACGACGAGCTCAAGGCCTATTACGACAACAACAAGGGCGGTTTTCGCGCGC
Organism: Methylobacterium sp. WL9; assembly: GCF_008040035.1. Classification (NCBI taxonomy): domain Bacteria; kingdom Pseudomonadati; phylum Pseudomonadota; class Alphaproteobacteria; order Hyphomicrobiales; family Methylobacteriaceae; genus Methylobacterium; species Methylobacterium sp. WL9. The sequence continues at coordinate 31,819 of NZ_VRVE01000014.1, read as the reverse complement.
CCGAGACGCGGAGCCTGAACCTGCTCGTCCTCGACCCGGAGACGATGGCCAAGCCCGACGCGATCACCGACGACGAGGCCCGCAAGATCTACGTGGCCAACGCCGCGAAGTACGGCGCGCCGGAACGCCGCACGATCCAGCAGATCACGTTCCCCGATCAAGCGACCGCCGAGATCGCCGCCAAGCAGATCGAGAGTGGCGAGGTGCCCTTCGAGGTCACCGCCACCGCCCGCGGCATGGATCCCAAGAACCTGACGCTGGGCACCCTGACCAAGGCCGAGCTGTTCGATCCGGCCGTGGCCGACGCCGCCTTCGCGCTCGAGAAGGACAAGATCAGCCAACCGGTGAAGGGCCGCTTCGGCACCGTGCTGCTGCGCGTCACCGCGATCGATCCCGGCTCGCAGAAGCCGTTCGACGAGGTCAAGGACGAGATCCGCAAGACCATCGCGCTCCAGCGCGCCCGCGACGGTCTCGAGCCGGCCCACGACGCGATCGAGGACGCCCGCGCCAGCGGCAAGTCGCTCGCCGACATCGCCAAGGAGCGCGGGCTGACGCTCGTCGCGGTGCCGGCGGTGGACGCCAAGGGCAACGACCCGGCGGGCGCGAAGGTCGAGGGCATCCCGGATCCCGACACGACGCTCGCCGCCGCCTTCCGCTCCGAGATCGGCGGCGACAGCGAGGCGTTGCGCACCAAGTCCGGCGGCTACGTCTGGTACGACGTCGCCAAGATCGACGCGGCTCACGACAAGCCCCTCGACGCGGTCCGTGACGAAGCCCTGAAGGGCTGGAAGGAGGCCGAGACGGCCAAGCGCCTCACCGCGAAGTCGAAGGAGCTGGTGGAAAAGCTCGATAAGGGCGAGACCGTGGAGGCCGTGGCCGAGGCGGCCGGCATCCCGGCGAAGACCGTCGCCGACCTCGCCCGCAACCAGCCCAAGGACGACCTCGCCAACGATGTGATCGAGCGCATCTTCGCCACTGCCGTCGACAAGGCCGGCTCGGCCCCCTCGGGCGATGGCCGCGCGGTCTACAAGGTCACCAAGGCCGAGATGCCGGCTTACGTGGTGGGCGCGCAGACCGACAAGACCGTCGAGAAGAACTTCCGCACGGCGCTCTCCGACGACGTGCTCGGCGAATACATCGCCGACGTCCAGAAGAACGCCGGCGTCAGCGTCAACCAGGCGGCCTTCAAGCGCGCGCTGGGCGGCGAGTATTGATGCAGGCCGAGACCGACCGCTTCGAAGGCTTCGCACGCGCCTACGCGGCGGGCCGCGGCAGCCTCGTCAGCCTGACGCTGGTGGCCGACCTGGAAACGCCGGTCGCGGCCTTCCTCAAGCTGAAGGGCGGTACGCCGGGCCCGGGCTTCCTCCTCGAATCCGTCGAGGGCGGCGCGGTGCGCGGGCGCTACTCGATGATCGGCCTCGACCCCGACCTCGTGTGGCGCTGCCGCGACGGCCGGCCGGAGATCGCCCGCGATGCCGCCCTCGAAACCTTCGTCGCCGACGACCGTCCGCCGCTCGACAGCCTGCGCGCCCTGATCGCGGAGAGTGCCATCGGCGAGGACGACGCGCAGACATTGCCGCCGATGGCCGCCGGCCTGTTCGGCTATCTCGGCTACGACATGGTGCGCGCCATGGAGCGACTGGCCGCGCCGAACCCGGACCCCCTCGGCGTCCCCGACGCGGTGATGATCCGCCCTCGGGTCATGGTGGTGTTCGATGCGGTGGCCGACGCGCTCACCGTCGTCACACCCGTGCGCCCGGCGGACGGCGTCTCGGCCAGGGCGGCCTACGAGGCGGCCCTGGAGCGGATCGACCGCGCCGCCGCGGCCCTGGAATCCCCGTTGCCGATCGAGGCACGGGCCGACGCCGCCGGCCTCGCCCTGCCGACGCCGGTCTCCAACACCACGCCCGACGACTTTCTCGGGCTGGTCGCGCGGGCGAAGGAGTACATCGTCGCCGGCGACATCTTCCAGGTGGTGCTGTCGCAGCGCTTCGAGGCGCCGTTCACGCTGCCGGCCTTCGCGCTCTACCGTTCGCTGCGCCGCACCAACCCGGCGCCGTTCCTCTGCTACCTCGACTTCTGCGACTTTCAGGTCGTCTGTTCGTCCCCCGAAATCCTCGTGCGGGTCCGCGACGACAAGGTCACGATCCGCCCGATCGCCGGCACGCGCCCCCGCGGCGCGACGCCGGCCGAGGACAAGGCGCTCGCCGACGAGTTGCTGGCCGACCCGAAGGAACGCTCCGAGCACCTGATGCTGCTCGATCTCGGCCGTAACGACGTCGGCCGCGTCTCGCGGATCGGTACGGTGCGCGTCACCGGCTCGTTCTTCCTCGAATTCTACAGCCAAGTCATGCACATCGTCTCGAACGTTGAGGGCGATCTGGACCCGGCCCACGACACGCTCTCGGCGCTCGCCGCCGGCTTTCCCGCCGGCACGGTTTCCGGCGCGCCGAAGGTGCGCGCCATGGAGATCATCGACGAACTCGAGCGCGAGAAGCGCGGGCCCTATGGCGGCTGCATCGGCTATTTCGGCGCGCGCGGCGAGATGGACACCTGCATCGTGCTGCGCACGGCCATCGTGAAGGACGGCCGCATGCACGTGCAGGCCGGCGCCGGCATCGTCTACGATTCCGATCCGGCCTCCGAGCAGCAGGAATGCGTGAACAAGGCGAAGGCGTTGTTCAGGGCCGCCGAGGATGCGGTGTCCTTTGCGAGCCGGGCGCGGCGGGGGCAGTAGGCTTCGTCAGGCGCCGAGGCCGGCGCGCAGATCGGCGAGCGAGACCATCAGCGTCAGCGGATCGAGCGGCGACGGGTCGAAGCCCAGGGCAAGATAGAACGCCCTCGCATCCTCGGATATTGCGTGCACGAGGATGCCGCGGATGCCGATAGTGTCGGCTGCGTGCAGCACGCGTTGTGCGCCGTCACGGAACAGTGCCTTCCCGAGGCCTCGTCCCTGGCAGGTCCGATCGACCGCGAGTCGCCCGAGGATCACTACCGGTATCGGCTCAGGCATGTTGCGCCGAAAACGGCCGGGTGCGGATGCCGCTTCGACGCTGCCGGAGGCGAGCGCGTAGTAGCCGATCACCGTTCGATCATTGCAGATGACGAAGGTTCGAGACGCACCTGTTGCCTGATTTCGGCGCGCCCGCTGCTTGAGCCAGTTGTCGAGCGTTGGAATACCTGACGCGAAGATGTCGATCAGGTGATCGTCGGCAAGCGGTTCGGGCGCTGCGAGGGTCACGCATCGTCCCAGGGTGCCGGCGTCCGCATGGTTCGCACAAGCCGTTCGTTCGGCTGTGCCGGCGCATCGAGCCGGGCCAGGAACGCGGCGTAGGCATCCGGATCGACTGATATTGCCGTACGGTCGAGCAGCGCATCCTCTGCGGCTTGCCGCGCCGCATCGACGATGAAGTCCGTGCGGTTCTTGCCGCCGGCCTGCGCTGCCCGGTCGATCAGGTCGCGGACTTCTGGTTTGATACGCAGATTGAGGGTCTCGCGCTTGGGTGCGGTGGCGGCCATTTCGACTCCTGTACCTTCTGCGTATCAGTCCGTAATGACGTTGTCATTACGGCTGTCCCATACGGCCTGAACCGGCGATGGTGCAGTATAAACCGCTGCGACTCGCGCAACGCCCTGACCGGAGGCTCCGATGACCACCACCGAAGGCAGCTTCGTCTGGTACGAGCTGATGACGACCGATCCGAAGGCCGCGGAAGCCTTCTACGGAAAGGTCGCCGGCTGGAGTTTCTTGGATTCCGGCAATCCGGTGATGCCCTATAGACTCGCCTGCGTCGGCGAGCACCGGGTCGGCGGAATCATGGCGATCCCCGACGAGGTCCGCGCGCGTGGCGGACATCCCGGATGGATCGGCTACGTGGCCGTCTCCGACGTCGACGCCAATTCCGAGCAGACCATGCGGCTGGGAGGCACAATCCATCGCCCGCCCGGCGATATCCCCGAGGTCGGCCGCTTCGCGGTGGCCGCCGATCCGCAGGGTGCGACATTCGTCCTGTTTCGCGGCGACGGCACGCCGCTGCCTGCACCCGCGGCGGGGACGCCGGGGCATTTCGGCTGGCACGAGCTCTACGCCCACGACTGGCGGCCGGCCCTCGGCTTCTACGAGGCGCTGTTCGGCTGGAAGGCGGGCGAGACGATCGATCTCGGGCCGATGGGCACCTACCAGCTCTTCCACACCCGGGACGCGCCCGCGGACGGCACCGCGACCGGCGGCATGATGAGCCTGCCCGGCCCGCCCGCGCCGAGCTGGCTCTACTACGTCAACGTCGACGAGATCGACGCGGCCACCGAGCGCCTGCGCCAGGCGGGCGGCGCGGTGATCAACGGCCCGATGGAGGTGCCGGGCGGGATGTGGATCGTCCAGGCGTCCGATCCGCAGGGAGCGAACTTCGCGTTGGTGGGGCGGCGGCCTTGATGGTGCCGCCTACCGGATTGTGCTACATTGGATCGTGCTGACGCCCGAGGCCGTGAACGTCCATGGCGTCGCGATCGCCGTCGTCGTCTCGACGGTGGCGCAAGGCGCCCGCGACTCCGGCCTCGCCGTCTCCGTGCGCGGCGATGGCGTGACCGGCATCGCGATCTGCACGCAGGTCCGGAGCTTCGACTTGCGGGCACGCATCGCCGACGGATCGGCCAGCTTCGTGGGCAACGCCGATGCCGCGACCATCGACGAACTGGGCGCGCGGATCGCGAGCCTGATCGATCCGTGACGATTCTGCTCGCGGACGGGGCGATTGACCTCGACCCGTGGAGCGGCGAAAGCCGCTATCCGCTCTCCGTGATCGCGCGGCCGCCCAAGATGTCCAACGTCCTCGTCATCGACAACTACGATTCCTTCACCTGGAATCTCGTCCACCTGATCGGCCCGCTCTGCGGCGGCATCGACGTGGTGCGCAACGACGAGATCACGATCGAGGACATCCGCGCGCGGGCGCCCGATGCCATCGTGCTCTCGCCCGGCCCTTGCACGCCGAACGAGGCCGGGATCTGCCTCGACGTGGTGCGGGACCTCGGGGGCGAGATCCCGATCTTCGGGGTCTGCCTCGGGCTGCAATCGATCGGGCAGGCCTATGGCGGCGACGTGGTGCGGGCGCCGGCTCCCATGCACGGAAAGGTCTCGACCATCACTCACCGCGCCGGGGGGATCTTTCGCGGCTTGAACGATGCCTTCGAGGCGACGCGCTACCACTCCCTCGTGGTCGATCGCGCCAGCTGCCCCGACGCGCTCGTCGTCACCGCCGAGGCGGACGGGCTGATCATGGGCATCCAGCACGCGACGCTCCCCGTGCACGGTGTGCAGTTCCATCCGGAGAGCATTCTCTCGCATCATGGCGCGCGGATCGTGAGCAACTTCCTCGACATCGCCGCGGCGTGGCGGGCGGGGCGTGACAAGGCGCAGGTCGGCGTGCATTGAGGCGTCTCCTTCTCCCTCCCCCCTCTGCGGGGGGAGGGTGGCTGCGGAGCAGGCGGGAGAGGGGTCGGCTCGGGTTTTCCGGATACGGCGCTCCCCTCTCCCGACCTTCGCTGACGCGAAGGCCACCCTCTCCCGCGGAGGGGAGAGGGGTTTCCAGCGGATGATTCCGTGGCCATGGACACCTTCAAGCCCCACCTCGCGACGGTCGCCGCCGGCGAGTCTCTCACGCGCGAAAAAGCCCGCGCCGCCTTCGACGACCTGCTCTCGGGCGAGGTGACGCCGGTCCAGGCCGGGGCCTTCCTCGCCGCCCTGCGGGTGAAGGGCGAAAGCACCGAAGAGATCGTCGGCGCCGTCGAAGCGATGCGCGCGCGGATGATCCCGGTGGAGGCGCCGGCCGACGCCATCGACATCGTCGGCACCGGCGGCGACCATTCGGGCAGCTACAACGTCTCGACCCTCGCCGCGATCGTCACCGCCGCCTGCGGCGTGCCGGTGGCCAAGCACGGCAACCGGGCCGCGACCTCGCGCTCCGGCGCGGCCGACGTGCTCGCGGCGCTCGGGGTGAAGCTCGGCCTGCCGCCGGAGGGGCTGTCGCGCTGCCTCGCGGAATCCGGGCTCTGCTTCCTGTTCGCGCAGACGCATCACGCCGCCATGCGCCATGTCGCGCCGGTGCGCAGCGAACTGCCGTTCCGCACCATCTTCAACATGCTCGGGCCGCTCTCGAACCCGGCCGGCGTCACCGCGCAGGTCTTCGGCGTCTCGATGCCGGCCTGGGCCGAGCCGCTGACGCGTGTGCTGGCCGAGCTCGGCTCCAAGCGGGTCTGGACCGTGCACGGCTCGGACGGGCTCGACGAGATCACCGTCACCGGCCCTACCGGCGTGGTCTCTCTGGAGGACGGCCGCATCTCCTCCTTCAGCGTCGACCCGCGGGAATGCGGCCTCATTCTCTCGACCCTCGACGACCTGCGCGGCGGCGATCCCGATCACAACGCCCGCGCCCTCGTCCAGGTGCTGGAGGGCGCGCGCAACGCCTACCGCGACATCGGCGTGATCAACGCCGCCGCGGGATTGCTCGTCGCCGGCCAGGCCGGAACCCTCGCCGAGGGCGTGGCGCGGGCTCAGGACGCGATCGACACGGGCGCGGCGCGGGCGACGCTGGCCAGCCTCGTCGCGGTTTCGAACGCGTGATAGAGGGCGGCGTACCCCGCGCTGTGTCGGGGTCGCACCGAAGTATTCCTCACCCGCCACCGTCAGGAGCCGCCTGACACCGTGCCGGTGACCGTCGAGGACAGGACGATGGACGACATCGTGGCCGACGTGACGACCGGGCCGGCGGCCGAGCGGGCCTCCGTGCTCGCGCGGATCGAGGCCTACAAGCGCCGCGAGATCGCCGAGGCGAAGCTGCGCGTGCCGCTGGCGAAGCTGGAGAAGCAGGTCGCCAAGGCCGATCCGCCGCGCGGCTTCGCCGACGCCATCGCCGCCCACATCGCGCAAGGCCGGCCGGCCCTGATCGCCGAGATCAAGAAGGCCTCGCCGTCAAAGGGTCTGATCCGCGCCGATTTCGACCCAGCCACCCTCGCGGGGGCCTACGAGGCCGGCGGCGCGACCTGCCTCTCGGTGCTCACCGACACGCCCTCGTTCCAGGGGGCGCCCGAATACCTGATCGCGGCGCGCGCGGCCTGCGGCCTGCCGGTGCTGCGCAAGGACTTTCTGTTCGAGCCCTACCAAGTCTTCGAGGCGCGGGCCTGGGGCGCCGACTGCGTGCTCGTGATCATGGCCTGCCTCGACGACGACGAGGCCCGCGCTATCACCGAGACGGCCCACGATCTCGGCATGGACGTGCTGGTGGAAGTCCACGATGCTGAGGAACTGGCGCGGGCGCTGCCGCTCGGCACGCGGCTGGTGGGCGTCAACAACCGCAACCTCAAGACCTTCGAGGTCTCGTTCGAGACGGCGATCCGCCTAAAACCCGGCATTCCCGGCGACCGCATCGCCGTCGCCGAGAGCGGCATCGACGGGCACGAGGACGTGAAACGCCTGCGCGAGGCGGGGCTGGACACGATCCTCGTCGGCGAGAGCCTGATGCGGCAGGCCGACGTCACCGCCGCCACCCACGCGCTCCTCTTCGGCAAGCACGCATGAGCACGCTCACCCATCTCGACGCGGCCGGCGCCGCCAACATGGTCGACGTCTCCGACAAGGCCGCGACCGCGCGCACCGCGCGGGCCGAGGGCGTCGTGGTGATGCTGCCCGAGACGCTGCGCCTGATCCGCGAGGGCGACGCCAAGAAGGGCGACGTCATCGGTACCGCCCGGCTCGCCGGCATCATGGCGGCGAAGCGCACGCACGAACTAATCCCGCTCTGCCATCCGCTGCTGCTCACCAAGGTGAAGGTCGATTGCGAGCCGGACGACGCTCTGCCGGGCCTTAGGGTCACGGCGGAGGTTCGCGTCACAGGCCAGACCGGCGTCGAGATGGAGGCGCTGACCGCCGTCTCCCTCGCCTGCCTGACGATCTACGACATGGTGAAGGCCGCCGACCGCGGTATGCGGATCGAGGGCATCCGGCTTCTGGAAAAGGACGGTGGCAAGTCCGGCTCGTGGCGGAGCGAGCCGCGATGAGCGGGCTGATTTCCGTCGCCGAGGCGCTGGCGCGCATTCTCGCGAGCGTGCCGGGGCCGACAGAGGCGGAGACCGTGGCGCTCGGCCTGGCACATGGCAGGGTGCTTGCCACGACCATCCACGCCAGCAGGACCCAGCCGCCGTTTCCGGCCTCCGCCATGGACGGTTACGCCGTCCGCGCGGCCGATGTCGCCACCGTTCCGGCGACCCTCCGGCTCGTCGGGACGAGCGCGGCCGGGCATGGATTTTCGGGCTCGATCGGGCCCGGCGAGGCCGTGCGGATCTTCACCGGCGCCCCCGTTCCTGAGGGCGCCGACGCGATCCTGATCCAGGAAGATGCTGACGCCGAAGGGGAATTCGTCACGGCGCGCGAGAGCGTGACCGCGCGGAAGTTCATCCGCCCCGCTGGCCTCGACTTCCGGGAGGGCGATGTCCTGATGCAGGCGGGCGAGACCCTCGACGCCCGCCGTCTCGCCCTCGCCGCGGCCGCGGGGCATGCCAGCCTCAGCGTCCGCCGCCGCCCCCGCATCGCCATCCTCGCCACCGGCGACGAACTCGTCCGCCCCGGCGAGCCTGCCGCCTGGGACCAGATCGTCGCCTCGAATTCCCTGGCGGTAGAGGCACTTGCACGCGAGGCCGGCGCCGACGCGATCGATCTCGGCATCGCCGCCGACGATCTCGGCGCCCTGAAATCTGCCGTCGGCCGGGCACGGGAGGCAGGCGCCGACCTCCTCGTCACCCTCGGCGGAGCCTCGGTCGGCGACCACGACCTCGTGCAGCAGGCGCTCTCTGAGGCGGGGATGGAGCTCGGCTTCTGGCGCGTGGCTTTGCGCCCCGGCAAGCCGCTGATGCACGGCCGACTCGGCCCGATGCTCGCCATCGGCTTGCCCGGCAACCCGGTATCTTCGATCGTCTGCGGCCTCCTATTTGTGGTGCCGGCGATCCGGGCCTTGCTCGGCGATCCCCAGGCCGGCGCCGACCGCAGCGAGCCGGCGACGCTCGGCCGCGACATGCCGGAGAACGACAAGCGCGAAGACTACATGCGCGCCCGGCTCGACACCGTACCCGACCGGCTGCCCATCGCCACCGCCGAGACCCGGCAGGACTCGTCCATGCTGGCGGTGCTCGGGCGCTCGGAGGCGTTGCTGATCCGTGAGCCGTATGCGCCGGCGGCCAGGCAAGGCGACCCTTGCCGCGTCATTCGGTTGGATCGGCGGATCGTCTGACGACACCCCGTTCGGCACTGCCCGATACAGCCCAATCCGACCGAAGGTCTTGCATCCGCCCGATTTTCTCCCCAACAGGGCCGCTTCCTGAGACAACAGGGCAGCAGGGGCGGCGTCGAGACCGCCTGCGGAAGCGTGCGAGCGGGATGGAGTGTCGATGACCGAGGCGACGGCAAAAGAACTCGGTTCGGCCGACATCCAGAAGGTGATGCAGTACCTGCCTCACCGATACCCGTTCCTGATGATCGACAAGATCATCGAGATCGACGGCGACGACAGCTGCATCGGCATCAAGAACGTCACCGTCAACGAGCCGCAATTCACCGGACACTTCCCGGGCCAGCCGATCTTCCCCGGCGTCCTGCTAATCGAGGCCATGGCACAGACGGCCGGTGCCATCTGCTGCCGGCACATCGCCAAGACGGACGACGTGAAGTCGAAGCAGGTCTTCTTCATGACCATCGACAAGTGCAAGTTCCGCAAGCCCGTCGTCCCTGGCGATCAGGTGAGGTTCCACATGAAGAAGATCACCCGGAAGCGGACGATGTGGTGGTTCCGCGGGGAGGCCCGCGTCGACGGCTTCCTGGTCGCGCAGGCCGAGATCGGCGCCATGCTGGTGGCGGAATGAGCGCCGCCGCCACGATCCACCCGAGTTCCGTCGTCGAGGACGGCGCGCAGATCGGCGACGGGGTGACGATCGGCCCGTTCTGCCATGTCGGCCCGCAAGTGGTGCTTGGTGAGGGCTGCGAGCTCCTCAGCCACGTCGTGGTTGCCGGTCACACCACGATCGGCTCGCGCACCAAGATCTATCCCTTCGCCTCGCTCGGCCATGCGCCGCAGGACCTGAAGTATCGCGGCGAGGCCTCGACCCTGTCGATCGGTGCCGATTGCATGATCCGCGAGGGCGTCACCATGAATCCCGGCACGGCCGGCGGCGGCATGGAGACGACGGTGGGCAATGCCTGCGCCTTCCTCGCCAACAGCCATGTCGGCCACGATTGCCGGGTCGGCGACAACGTCATCTTTTCCAACAACGTCATGCTCGCCGGCCATTGCACGGTGGGCAACTACGCCATCCTCGGCGGCGGCGCCGGCGTGATCCAGTTCGCGCGGATCGGCAACCACGGCTTCGTCGGCGGCTGTGCGGCGCTGGAGAACGACTGCATTCCCTACGGCATGGTGCTCGGCAACCGGGCCTACCTATCCGGCCTCAACATCATCGGCCTGCAGCGCCGCGGCTTTTCGCGGGACGACATCCACGCGCTGCGCCGCGCCTACCGGCAGCTGTTCGCGCCGGAAGGGACGCTGATGGAGAGGGTCGAGGACGCGGCTGCCGAGTTCGACTCGCATCCCGCCGTCCAGGAGATTCTCGCCTTCATCCGTGAGGGCAGCAAGCGCTCGATCTGTACGCCGCGCGGCACGGCGCAGGCGATCTGAAGGCCACGGCGATGAACGCGCGCGTAGAACCGGGTTCGCTCGCGCTGGTGGCCGGTGCCGGCCGCCTGCCGGAACTCGTTGCGGATTCGCTGGAGCGGTCCGGCCGGCCGTTTCGTGTCCTTGCCCTGCGCGGCTTCACCGAGCGGTCGATGCGGGCCCGGGCCTCGGCCACCATCGATCTTCTGGACATCCCCGGCCTCTTGCGGATCCTGAACGAATGGATGCCGTCCGGCGTCTTGCCGGCCGGGGGCGTCTCACGGCCGAGCCCCGCCGCCCTCCTCAACGCGTCGCATGCTCTTCGCAACCGCGATCTCCTTCGGCAGATCACGGGCGGTGACGACCGGTTGCTGCGTGGCGTGATCGGCCTGCTGGAAGCAGACGGACATCGCGTCGTCGGCGTCAACGAGGTCGCGCCGGATCTGCTCGGCAGGGAAGGGCAACTGGGGCAATACGCGCCCGATGCGGCGGCGCAGGTCTCGATCGGTACCGGTGAGCGGATGCTGAACGCGCTCGCACCGTACGACGTCGGACAGGCGGCGGTGGTGGTGGCCCAGCGCGTCATCGCCGTCGAAGGCCCCGAGGGCACCGATCGCATGCTGAAGCGGGCGCGCGCCATCGGCCGTAAGCCGTTCGGGCGTGGTTCGGCTCCCGATGGCACCGTGCTCGTCAAGCTGCCGAAGCGGGGCCAGGACCTGCGCATCGACCTGCCGGCGATCGGTCCGCGTACCGTCCGCAACGCCGCCGATGCCGGCTGCGCCGGGCTCGCCATCGGCGCCGGTCACACCCTGGTCATCGACGAGGCGAAGACCGTCGCCGAGGCCGACCGCCTCGGCCTGTTTCTCGTCGGGCTCGACGTGGCGCCCTGATGCACCGGAAAATCTGGCTCGTTGCGGGCGAGGATTCGGGCGATCAGCTCGGTGCCAAGCTGATGCGGGCGCTACGCGACCTGTCGCCGGACACGCTCACTCTTCAGGGCGTCGGCGGCGAGGCGATGATCGCCGAGGGGCTGACCTCGCTCTTTTCGATCGATGACGTGGCGGTGATGGGCTACCTGCCCGTGCTCTATCGTCTGCGCTCGCTGTTGCGCCGCATCCGCGAGACGGTGGACGCGGTGGTCGCGAGCCGGCCCGACGTGCTCGTCATCATCGACAGCCCGGGCTTCACCCACGCCGTCGCGACACGTGTCCGCAAGCGCCTGCCGGACCTGCCGATCGTCGACTACGTCTCGCCGAGCGTCTGGGCCTGGCGGCCTTGGCGGGCCAAGGGCATGCGCCCCTTCATCGACCACGTGCTGGCGCTGCTGCCGTTCGAGCCGGCAGCGCACGAGCGTCTCGGCGGCCCGGCCTGCACCTATGTCGGCCATCCCCTAATCGAACGGCTCGATGCGCTCCGCCCGAATCTCGAGGAGCAGCGTGCCCGCGCTGCCGATCCACCGTTGATCATCGTCCTGCCGGGTTCCCGCCGCTCCGAGATCGAGCGGCTGATGCCGGTGTTCGGGCAGGCCCTCGCGCGCGTCGCTGCGCGAATCGGACGGATCGACGTGGCGCTGCCGGCGGTGACCCGCCATCGCGCCCTGATCGAACGCCTCGTGCTGGCCTGGGACGTGCCGGTGCGAATCGTTCACGGTGAGGCGGCCAAGCACGCGGCGTTCCGGCGCGCGCGCGCCGCGCTCGCCGCCTCGGGCACGGTAACGCTCGAACTGGCGCTCGCTGGCGTGCCAATGGTCGTCGGCTACAAGGTCTCGCGGGCCGAGGAGGTGATCGCCCGCCGGCTGATCCAGGTGCCGACCATCGTGCTGCCGAACCTCATTCTCGCCGAAAATGCCATGCCGGAGTTCGTTCAGGCCGAGTGTACGCCGCAGCGCCTCGCGGACACGCTGTCGCCATTGGTGACGGGCGGGGCGGAGCGCGTGAAGCAACTCGATGCCCTGGCCCGAATCGACGACCGCATGAGCCTTCCCGGAGGAGACGAGCCGAGCCGCGCCGCCGCGCGTATCGTGCTCGGTGCGCGCCGCGCCGTTTGATGCCGCCGGACGCGAACCCCGGCACCCGGTCTTCACGTTTCGATCATCATGCCGCGAAGGGTCGTCCCGATCCTTCGGCCCGTGTGCGCCAACGCAAGTTCAGCCCGTATGGCCAAGCCTATACCGCGGCGCTTGGAACGAGCGAAACAGGGCCATGCGGTACAAGGTTTGTCTGGTGTTGACGCTGGTGGCGTTCGTAATGGTCGGGCGCGCGCCCGGCATCCGTGAGCTGCGTAATCCGGACGCGGAGCATGGCGCAGGTGCCCGCACCGTGATCGCGCTCAAACGCAGCATGGTTTGAGGCGAACCTTCCCCTCGGCTTTTGTCGCAGACGGCCCTAAGCCTCTGGCCCATGCAATGGACCGACGACGGTCTCGTGCTCGGCCTGCGCAAGCACGGCGAGACGGGCGTCATCCTCGAACTGATGACGGCGGGGCACGGGCGCCATCTCGGCCTCGTGCATGGCGGACGCTCGCGCCGCAAGCAGCCGATGCTTCAGCCCGGCAACACGCTCCACGCCACGTGGCGGGCGCGGCTCGACGAGTCTCTCGGTGCCTACACCGTCGAGCCGACGCGCCTGGTCGCCTCGCGACTGATGGGGTCGGCGCTCGCGCTCTACGGCATCGGCCATCTGGCGGCGCTGCTGCGGCTCCTGCCCGAGCGCGACCCGCATGTCGGGCTCTACGATGCGGCGCAGGTGCTTGTGGAGCATCTCGGCGACCATGGCATCGCGCCGGCGCTGATGGTCCGATTCGAACTCGCGCTACTGGCCGAACTCGGCTTCGGCCTCGACCTCAGCGCCTGCGCGGCGTCGGGCGGCAACGACCAACTCGTCTACGTGTCGCCGAAGAGCGGGCGGGCCGTCAGCGCCTCGGCCGGCGAGCCCTATCGCGACCGGCTTCTGAAGCTGCCGGCTTTCCTGCGCGACCGCTCTGGCGTACCGGACGAGCGGGACGTCGCGGACGGGTTCGGCTTGACCGGCTACTTCCTGAACCAGCACATCTGGGAACCGCGCGGGTTGCAGTCCCCGGAGGAGCGTGCGCGATTCATTGCCGCCGGCACTGAGCCAACGGCCTGATGTTCGTGTTATGTTCCAAACGAAGCGTCGATTGGGGTTAAGTGATGGGCGAGGCTTTCGAGCCGCCGAGCGATGACGGCATCCAGAGCGTCGAGCTGAAATCGGCGCTGGAGGACCGCTACTACGCCTATGCGCTCTCCACGATCATGCACCGGGCGCTGCCCGATGCCCGCGACGGGCTGAAGCCGGTCCACCGCCGCATCCTCTACGGCATGCGGCTGCTCAGACTCGATCCGAACACCGCGTTCAAGAAATGCGCAAAGATCGTCGGCGACGTGATGGGCGATTTCCATCCGCACGGCGACCAGGCGATCTACGATGCACTGGTGCGGCTGAGCCAGGACTTCGCCCAGCGCTATCCGCTGGTCGACGGGCAGGGCAATTTCGGAAACATCGATGGCGATGGGCCGGCCGCCTACCGTTACACCGAAGCCCGGCTGACCGAGGTCGCCCGCCTGCTCCTCGACGGGATCGACGAGGACACCGTCGATTTTCGCCCCTCCTACAACGGCGAGAAGGACGAGCCGGTCGTCCTTCCGGCGGCCTTCCCGAACCTCCTGGCCAACGGTAGCCAAGGCATCGCCGTCGGCATGGCGACGTCGATCCCGCCGCACAATGCGGCCGAACTCTGCGACGCCGCGCTCTATCTGATCCAGAACCGTGAGGCCTCCTCTGAGCAGCTCTGCACCTTCGTGCAGGGGCCGGATTTCCCCACCGGCGGCATCCTGATCGACAGCGCGGAATCGATCCGCGAGGCCTACCGCACCGGCCGCGGCGGATTCCGTGTCCGCGCGCGCTGGGCGAAGGAGGACCTCGGCCGCGGCACCTGGAACATCGTCGTCACCGAGATCCCCTACGGCATCCCGAAGTCGCGGCTCATCGAGAAGATGGCCGAGCTTCTTCAGGAGAAGAAGCTGCCGCTGCTCGCCGACGTCCGCGATGAGTCTGCGGAGGACGTCCGCGTCGTGCTGGAGCCGCGCTCGCGCAGCGTCGACCCGGTCCTGCTGATGGAATCGCTATTTCGGATCACCGAGCTCGAAGCGCGCATTCCGCTGAACCTCAACGTCCTCGTCGGCGGCCTCGTGCCCCGCGTGATCGGGCTGGCCGAATGCCTGCGCGAATGGGTCGACCACCGCCGCGTCGTGCTGCAGCGGCGCTCGCGCCACCGCCTCGCGCAGATCGAGCGGCGCCTCGAGATCCTCGGTGGCCTGCTCATCGTCTATCTCGACCTCGACGAGGTCATCCGCATCATCCGCGAGGAGGACGAGCCGCGGCCGGCGCTGCAGAAGCGCTTCGAACTCACCGAACTCCAGGCCAACGCCATCCTCGACACGCGGCTGCGCTCGTTGCGCAAGCTCGAAGAGATGGAGCTGAAACGCGAATTCGAGGGCCTGACCAAGGAGAAGGAGGGAATCGAGGAACTGCTCGGCTCCGAGAAGCTCCAGTGGAGCGACATCACCAAGCAGATCCGTGCGGTGAAGAAGGCGTTCGGGCCGGAGACCAAGCTCGGCAAGAGGCGCACGACGCTCGAGAATCCGCCGGACACTGCCGGCATCGACTTCAACCAAGTGATGGTCGAGCGCGAGCCGGTGACGGTGATCGTCTCGCAGAAGGGTTGGATCCGGGCGCTCAAGGGCCACGTCGCCGACCTGTCGAGCGTCGCGTTCAAGGGCGACGACAGCCTCAAGGTCTCGTTCCAGGCCGAGACGACGTCGAAAGTCCTCGTGCTCACGTCGAACGGCAAGGTTTTCACCCTGGAGGCCTCGAAGCTGCCGGGCGGTCGCGGCTTCGGCGATCCGATCCGGCTGATGGTCGACCTCGACGACGGCACCGAGATCGTCGCGGCCTTGCCCTACAAGCCCGAGAGCCGGCTGCTCATCGCCGGCAGCGACGGCCGCGGCTTCGTCGCGCCGGCCGATGCGCTCATCGCCAATACCCGCAAGGGCAAGGGTATTTTGGGCCTCGACGACGACGCCAAGGCTGCCTTCCTGGTGCAGGCTGAGGGCGATCACGTCGCGGTCTGCAACACCGAGAGGCTGATGCTGGTGTTCCCGATCAGTGAACTCGCCGAATTCGTCCGCGGCAAGGGCGTCCGCATGCAACGTTGCCGCCAGAGCGTCCTCAGCGACGGCTGCGTCTTCTCGCTCAGCGAGGGTCTGCCATGGCGCGATGCCACCGGTGCGACACGGCTCGCCAACGCCCAGGTGCTGGAGAAGTGGCTCGGCCACCGTGCCGAGGTCGGCACGCTGATGACGCGAAGCTTTCCGCGGTTCGAGCGGTTCGGGAAGTAGGAGGGGGCTGCCCAATCCGGCAGCCCGAATACCCCCACCGCAGCGAGCAGACGCGCGTCACCGACCGGCGCCGTGAGGCCCGGTGCGGTCGAGACGTGAAGGGCGACGAGGAAAGCCGCGAGCCGGCCGGCGAAGCGTGTCGCGAAGGCGCCCTCCCATCGCGGTTCTTGGCTCGGCCCCGGATGGATCCGGGGGAGGCCGCCGCGTGGGCGCGATCATCAGCGGTGTCCGCCGTTCGTCAATTCTAACTTTCGGCCATGAGGGCCGAAACGAAGGGCGTCGATCAGCGGCGGCGGAACTGCTGGCCGCGCTGGGGCGGACGCGGACCGGAGGCGCGCTCGTCCTTGTGACGGAACACGAGGCGACCCTTCTCAAGATCGTAGGGTGACATCTCGACGGTGACGCGGTCGCCGGCCAAGGTCTTGATGCGGTTCTTCTTCATCTTGCCCGCCGTGTAGGCCACGATCTCGTGTCCCTGGTCGAGCTGTACGCGGTACCGCGCGTCCGGGAGGATCTCGATCACGAGACCGTCGAACTGCATCAATTCTTCTTTCGCCATGCACCCTGTCTCCGGCCGGAACGCCATCACGGGGCGCGTCGGCTACCTCAAGTCGATCATTGCCAAGCAAAACGCTGTACCGTGCGGGTCCGATCCGTGGAGGCGCAACCGGGTCGAGCGTGCTGCTGATCTAATATTCGCGCATCCCGTGCGCAACCATGCACAGGGGATGCGCAGCGACTTATCGACCGGGAAGCCGTGAAACCGCGCCGCCGATGCGCATCGGGCCGGCGTCTCAGGGCGAAACCGCGTTGCCGGCATAGTCGATGCGGCCGTCCGGCGTCCTGCGCCAGACGACGAGACCATAGGGCGGCTTCGCGAGATCACCCTTGGCGTCGAAGGCAACCTCGCCGATCAGCGTGCGCAGAGGCTTGCCGGAATGGAGGCTGTCGGCGACGCGGCGCGCCTCCGTCGATTTCGCCGCTTCGATGCCGCCCTTCAGCACCTCGACGGCCGCGTAGGTGCGCGCCGCGAACATCTCGGCCTCCGGCGAGCGAAGTGGGGTGGCCTTGCGGTCCTTGCTCTCGGGGAGCTTTCGCGGCTCCGGCGCCAGCGTCATCACGGTGCCCTCGGCGCCGGAACCGGCCAGCTTCTCGAAATCCTTGTCGAGGATGCCGTCGCTGCCGACGAAACGGCCGTTGAAGCCCGCATCCCTCAAAGCCCGCACGAGAAACGCCGCCTCGGTGGAGGCGCCGCCAAAATAGACCGCGTCGACCTTCGCCCCCTTCATCCGTGCGACGAGCCCCGAGAACTCCCTGTCGCCCCGGGAGATGCCCTCGAACAGCGCCTCGCGGCCCCCGCGCGTCTTCAGCACGCGGGCGACCTCGTCGGCGAGGCCGCGACCGAAGCTCGACTTGTCATTGATGATGGCGACGGGCTTGCCGGGATAGCGCTCCGCCAGCCAGTCTCCGGCGACCTGCCCCTGCTGTGCGTCGCTGCCGCAGAGGCGAAACAGGTTCCAGGCGCCGCGCGCGGTGAGCGGTGCCCAGGTCGCACCCGGCGTGACCGCGATGATGCCGGCCTCCTCGTAGATCGGCAGCGCAACTGCGCTGACCCCGGAGTTCAAGTGGCCGATGACGAGCATCACGCCGTCCGCGGCGAACGTCTTCGCGACCACCGCGCCCTGCTTCGGATCGCCGGCGTCGTCCTGGACGACCAGTTGCAGTTTCTGCCCGTTGACGCCGCCGCCCCGGTTGATGTCGGCGATGGCCTGCTCGGCTCCTGCCTGCATGCCCTGGCCGAAGCCGGCATCCGGCCCGGTCAGCGGCGCCGCAAGACCGATCCTCAGGGGTGGGGGTGCTGCCTGCGCGATGCCCATCGACAGCAGAAGGGCCAGGGACGCGAGCGCAAGAGGCCGTCTCATGATCCGCCCTGCCTCCCAGCCCGCGCCGTCTGTCTTGGCGCGCTGTTTGTTCTGGCGCGCCGTTTGTCTTGCCATCGTGATAGCGCCTGCCCGCCGAGGCCGGAAGCATCGTTCGATACCGCATTGCGAAACGGCGACG
The DNA here is from genome assembly GCF_008040035.1 of Methylobacterium sp. WL9. Classification (NCBI taxonomy): domain Bacteria; kingdom Pseudomonadati; phylum Pseudomonadota; class Alphaproteobacteria; order Hyphomicrobiales; family Methylobacteriaceae; genus Methylobacterium; species Methylobacterium sp. WL9. The sequence goes on along the minus strand of NZ_VRVE01000014.1, from coordinate 13,651 downwards.
GCCGCCTACCTCATCGAGAGGCGTCGCTTCATCGCGGACCGGCGCCCGACGGAGAGAATCCCACAACGATGCTCGCGACCGACCAGACCATTCTGCGCGAGGCCGAGACCTGGCGGCGTGCCGGGCGCGGCGTCGCCCTCGCCACGGTGATCGAGACCTGGGGCTCGGCTCCACGCCCGGTCGGCAGCCACCTCGTGATCGAGAGCGACGGCAACTTTCTGGGCTCGGTCTCGGGTGGTTGCGTCGAGGGCGACGTCATCGCCGAGAGCCTCGACGTAATCGCGGACGGCCGTGCCCGCGTCCTCGAATTCGGCGTCGCCGACGAGACGGCCTGGCGGGCCGGGCTTTCCTGTGGCGGACGCATCCGCGTCTTCGTCGAGCGGATCGACTGAGTTTTTCGCGATGAAGCTCGATAGTCTCGCCGCCCTCAATGCCGAACGCGAGGCCCGCCGGCCGGCGATCCTCGTGACCGACACCGCCGACGGCAGCCAGCGCCTCGTGCGCGAGGCGGAGTTCGCCACGGATCCGCTGGCCGAGACGTTTCGCGAGCGTCTGCTGAGCGGCAAGAGCGGCCTCGTCGAGGTCGAGGGTCGTTCGCTGTTTCTCACCGTACAGGTCCCGCCGGTACGCCTGCTGGTGATCGGCGCGGTCCACATTTCCCAAGCACTCTGTCCAATGGCGGCGGCGCTCGAACTCGACGTGACGGTGATCGACCCGCGCACCGCCTTCGCCACGCCGGAGCGGTTCCCGGACGTCACCTTGCTGGCGGAATGGCCGGACGACGCCTTCGCGCAGATCGGCACGCTCGACCGCTACACGGCGCTGGCGGCGCTGACCCACGACCCCAAGATCGACGACCCGTCGCTGATCGCGGCGCTGAAGGCGGATTGCTTCTATGTGGGGGCGCTGGGCTCGCGGAAGTCGCACGCAAGGCGGCTCGAGCGCCTGGGCGACGCAGGCCTCAGCCCCGAGGCGACTGCGCGGATCCACGGCCCGATCGGCCTCGACATCGGTGCCATCACGCCGGCCGAGATCGCCGTCTCGATCCTCGCCGAGGTGGTGGCGACGCTCCGCCGCGACCGCATCAAGGGCCGCACCGCCGGCAAGCCGGCCGACTGCATGCGCCACGACATCGATGCCTGACCCGCGCGTCGGCGCGGTGATCCTCGCGGCCGGGCGTGGTACGCGGTTCGGCCCGGAGCCGAAGCTGCTCGCGCTGCTCGACGGCGAGCCCTTGGTCCGACACGTGGCGAAGGCGGCCCTGGCGTCCTCGGCCCACCCGATCGTCGTCGTGCTGGGCGCGCATTCCAGTGCGGTCGGCGCAGCGCTCGAAGGGCTCGACCTGCGGTTTGTCGAGAACCCGCACCATGCGGAGGGGCTTTCGACTTCGCTTCGTGCCGGCCTCGCTGCGATGCCGGACGCGGTCGAGGCGGCCTTGATCCTGCTCGCCGACATGCCGCGGATCACGGCGGATCATCTCGATGGGCTCATCGCAGCCTATCGTGACGTCCGGCAACGTCCGAGCGCCGTCGTTCCCGTCAGCGACGGTCGACGCGGAAATCCGGTCCTGCTTGACCTCGGGAAGCTCGCGGAAGCGCTTAGGAACCTCTCCGGTGATCGCGGTGCCGGTCCATTGCTGGCCGGTCGCGACGACGTGATCGAGGTGGCAATGGACGAGGCCGTCGCTTTCGACGTCGATACGCCTGCGGCTCTCGCGGGAAGATAAACCGTTCTGCCGTCATTGCGAGCGCAGCGAAGAAATCCAGCGCCACACCCGCGACGTTGGAGCGTTGGCCCTGGATTGCTTCGCTGCGCTCGCAACGACGGGGCTGTTGTCTGAACGATCGTCGTAGCTCAGCCTCTTGCGCGTTTCGCATCCGACCGGCAGCGATCCGAACAATAGCGAACTTCGTCCCAGACCCGCTCCCACTTCTTTCGCCACGCGAAAGGTCGCCCGCATTGGGCGCAGATCTTCTGGGGCAGGTCGGCCTTGCTTCGCATCCGGGCCATGGTTCAGCGCCCGACCTTGCCGGCCTCTGACAGGGGGATCGGGCTCCAGCGGTCGAGCTGCACGTAGCCGTCGCGGGCGGCGATGACCGTGTGGCGGCGGTAGCGGTGGACGATCGCGCCGGGCGTATGGCGGTGCGGTTCGGTCCAGCCCTCCGCCGAAGCGACGTAGACGCGGGCGTCGCCGAGCCGGGCGATGGCCTCGATCGCGCCGAAGGCCCGGATGCGGCGGAGCACGTCCGCGACGTCCTGGCGGAAGTCGAGGGTGCGGTCGGCATCCGTCACCCGCGGCCAGTAGGAGCCGTCGCCCTGCGGCTCGGGGCTGCGCCAGCGGCCGGCGATGTCCTTCGCGATCGGCCCCGAGGCTAGCCGCTGGGCGGCCATGCGGCACTTGCTCAACAAGGTCTCGTGCGTTTCGCGGGGATCGACGGAAAAGATGTCCTGGGCGAGGATGTCGCCGGTGTCGAACCCGTCCTCGGCCAGCACGTGGGCGGTGACGCCCCAGCTCTCGTAGGAATCGTAGATGGCCTTGAAGAGCGGATAAGGCCCGCGTCCCGTCGGCAGGGGCGAGGGGTGGAAGTTGATGGCGTGGCGCAGGCGGCCCTGCCAGCCGGTCACCCGCCAGGGGTAGCCGGCCACCACCAGCGCCCAATCGCGGCCATGGGCCTGATGCAGCGCGATGATGTCCTCCGGCTTGAGCCGCGAGAGCTGGATCGGAATCCTTCGTGCGCGCGCCTGGGCCACCACGGTGTCGTTGAAGTCGTAGATGCCGTCGCAGGGCCGGGTGAACAGCTTGATCGGCTCCCAGCCGGCCTCGACCAGCCCGTCGAATACGCTCCCGAGGAAGTCGATACCGGCAAACGCGAACTTCATCCTGGTTCCTGTCGTGCCGGCTGCGACGTTACGCGCTGGGATATCCCGGGCGGGCAACTCCCCCGCGAAACGCTCCGCCATAGCTAGTCGGCAGGGACGCACGTTCGAGTCTCGCATGGAGCAGTAGCGATGGAACGGGTCGTCATCTACGGCGGAACCGGCGGTATCGGCCTCGCCACGGCCCGCATGCTTCGGACACGCGGCTACCCGCTCCATCTGGTGGCTCGTGATGCCGGACGACTCGAAGCAGCGGTCGCGGAACTTGGCGAGACCGGTTTCACCGCCGGCAATGTCACCGACCCGAACCTGTTCGCGCGCGTGGCCGAAGAGGCCGGCGATCGGCTCGGCGGTCTCGTCTACGCGGTGGGCACCATCAACCTTGCGCCGCTGCCGAAGGTCACGGCCGAAACGGCGATCGACGATTTCCGCATCAATGCGCTCGGGGCCTTTCTCGCGGTCCAGTCCGCGGCTCGGGCGCTCAAGGCCGGCGCGGGCGAAGCCGGCGCGGGCGTCGTGCTGTTCTCCACCGTTGCCGTCGCGCAGGGTTTCGCCCACCACGCCTCGGTGGCGATGGCCAAGGGTGCGGTCGAGGGGCTGGCCCTCTCCCTCGCAGCCGAACTCGCCCCTAAAATCCGCATCAACGTGGTCGCCCCGTCTCTGACGCGCACCCCGCTAGCCGAAGGCATCACCCGCAACGAGACGCTCGCCTCCGGCATCGCCGCGATGCACGCCCTGCAGCGCCTCGGAACGGCGGAGGACGTCGCGGCGCTGGCGAGCTTCCTCGTGAGCGCGGAGGCTGCCTACATGACCGGGCAGATCATCGGCGTCGACGGCGGCCGCTCGCAGCTTCGCACCAAGGGCTGAGCCGGGTGAAGACGCTGCGCTTCGTGCTGGGCGACCAACTGCATCGGCGCATCGCCTCGCTGACCGATCTCGATCCGGACACTGATGTCGTCCTCATGGTCGAGGTGCGGGAGGAGGCGACTTACGCTCGCCACCACCAGCAGAAGATCGTTTTCGTGTTTTCGGCCATGCGCCATTTTGCGGCCGAGCTCGAAGCCGAGGGGATTACGGTCGATTACGTGCGCCTTGACGACGGCGACAACACCGGCTCGTTCACCGGTGAACTGGAACGCGCGATCGGACGGCACAACTCCGAAAAAGTCGTCGTGACCGAGCCCGGCGAGTGGCGCGTCTGGGAGATGATGCAGAACTGGCGCGAGGATCTGTCGCCGTCCGTCGAGATCCGCGAGGACAACCGCTTCCTGTGCTCGCGCACCGCCTTCGAGGCCTGGGCCGGGGATCGCAAGGCGCTGCGGATGGAGACCTTCTACCGCGAGATGCGCCGCCGCACGGGCTGGCTGATGGACGGCAAAGAGCCCGAGGGTGGGCAGTGGAACTTCGATTCCGAGAACCGCAAGCGCCTGCCGAGGGATCTCGCGGCGCCCGATCGCACCGGCTTCCCGCCGGATGCGGTCACCCAGGAGTGTATGGCTCTGGTCGCCAGGGAATTCGGCGATCATTTCGGCACACTCGACGGTTTCAGGTGGCCGGTCACGCGCAAGGACGCGCTGGCGGCGCTGAAGCACTTCATCACCGCTTGCATGCCCACCTTCGGCGATTACCAGGATGCGATGCGCCAGGGTGCACCGTTTCTCTATCACGCGCTGATCTCGCCTCCGCTCAATGCGGGCCTGCTCACGGCCGAAGAGGTCTGCCGGGCAGCCGAGCGCGCGTTTCGCGATGGCAAGGCGCCGCTAAACGCCGTCGAAGGCTTCATTCGCCAGATCCTCGGCTGGCGGGAATACGTGCGCGGCCTCTACTGGACCCGGATGCCGGGCTACGCCGAGACCAACGCCCTCGGGGCCGGGCGCGACCTCCCCTGGTTCTACTGGTCGGCCGAGACGGAGATGAATTGCCTGCACCAGTGCATCTCGGAGACGCGCGACCACGCCTACGCCCACCACATCCAGCGCCTGATGGTGCTCGGCAACTTCGCGCTACTCGCCGGGATCGAACCGCGGCAGGTCGAGGAATGGTACCTGATCGTCTACGCCGACGCCTACGAATGGGTCGAGCTGCCCAACGTCCACGGCATGGTGCTGTGGGCCGATGGCGGCGTGATGGGCTCGAAGCCCTATGCGGCCTCCGGCGCCTATATCGACCGGATGTCGGATTATTGCGGCTCCTGCGCTTACGACGTGAAGGCGAAGACCGGCGAAAAGGCCTGTCCGTTCAATTACCTCTACTGGGATTTCCTGATCCGCAATGCCGATCGCCTCGACAAGAATCCGCGCATGGCGATGCCGTACCGGACGCTGGGCCGCATGAGCGAAGAGCGCCGCGCCGAGGTGACTGCGGATGCCGACCGGTTCCTGGCTTCGCTGCGGTCTGCTCCCGACAGTGCCGAAACGGTCAGAGCGGCACCCAACCCGCCACCGACAGGTAAGGGCCCATCCGCTCCGTCTCGCGCTCGTAAGAGTAGCCGCCCGACACGCGAAACTTGAAGTCGCCGAAGCCGAAATCAGTGGCGTGCAGGCCGAGGCTGAACCGTCCATAGCCGGTGCGGTCGGCGTAGGCGGCGGCTTCCGGTCCGAGATAGGCGCCGAGGACACGATAACCGGCAGAGACGCGGCCATAGGCATCCCAGCGTGCCGAGCCCATGACGAGCGTGACCGTGGTGAGCGTATTCTCGCTCGGCCGGGCCCAGACCTCGCCTTGGAGCCGTGCACCGAACCGCGTCTCGATGGCACCGAAGCTCCCGTTCCCCACCAGGGTTTCCACCGATCCCTCCGGCCCGGCGAAGAGGCCGAGCACGCCCCAATCGAAGAAGAACTGATAGCCGCCGAGCAGCGCTGCGAGACCCGTGATGCGTACCAGCGTCGGAAGTGTCCCGTTGACTGCAGCCGGTGCCTGCTCTCGCCGCGCACCCGCGCCGACGACGGCCAGCACCGCAAAACCCTCGCGGTCGACCCGATCGGGCGCAGCCTTGAAGCCACCGCTGGTGAAGAGTGAGGTCCCGGTATCCATGCTGCCGAACAGGACGGCGTTGACGGCCTCGTCCTTGGCAGCACTCGGCGCCGCAAAGGAAAACAGGCTCAGGCCGCCGAGTACGGCGACATAGCCTCGTCTTCCCCGCGTTCGACGGATAGGGTCGTTCCACACGTGCGCATCGCTCCCGGCAAGGACGATAATCGATCGCGATGTGAAAAACAGACTAGCACCCGTATAAAGCTGTGAATGTCAGTATTGATTGAAATTCAGCTGCATTAATGGCACATTCTGGCTTGAAGAAAACTTGAAATTGAGAATTTGTAAGTTTTTGCAACCTGGAGACCGCCCGCACAGGCGGACTCCTTGGCCAGGCTCGGTTCGACCCCGCTCGCTTGGCGGAATCGCCGGGGTAGGCTAGAGCCCCGCCGGAAACGCAAAGCTCAGGGCCGAGCCCTTTTGTCCTCCGGCGCACGAACTTCTGACGTCCTCACCGTGCTCGCGAGCCAGGAGGGGGAACGGCTCTCGGTCGGCGACATCGTTGCCGTGCTGCAGGACCGTGCCTTCGCGCTGCTCGTGGTTCTGCTCGGCCTACCCAATTGCCTGCCGATGCCGCCGCCGATCCCACTGGTCTGTGGGCTGCTGCTACTGCTCGTCGCAGTGCAGATCACGGCCGGCATGGCAGCCCCCTGGCTTCCGAAAAAAATCCTCAATGCCTCGATCGCGCGCGCGACCGTCGAGAAAGCGGTAACGCGGGCGGTGCCCCTGCTGCAGCGGCTGGAACGCTGGTCGCAGCCACGCATGAGCGTGTTCGATTCCGCGCTCGGCATGCGGGGCATGGGCGTGACGCTGCTGGCGTTGTCGCTGGCGCTGATCGTTGCGCCGCCGTTCTTCGGGCAGATCCCGCTCGGGCTCGCAATCTCGCTGATCGGCCTCGGGCTGGTGGAGCGGGACGGGATTGTGGTGCTGATCGGGCTGGTCTTCGGCGGGATCGGCGTCGGGATCTCGATCGGCTTCGTCTACACCTTGTTCGCCAGCATCATGAGCGCGCTCGCCTGGGCGTCGGGCTACATCCCCGGACTTGCACATCTGATGAACTGAGCGCGGAATTCCGCGATGCTTCTCAAGCGCTTGGGCGAAGAGCCGGCTGTTCTGATCAGGCTTCGAGATGCCGTCGGCGGACGAGGCGCTGCAGCAACCCGCCGCGCGGCCCGACCAGCATCGACAGGATATAGAGCGCGCCCGCCGCCAGCACGATCGCAGGTCCGGTCGGAAGCCGGATCTCGGCGTTGTATGAGACCGTGAGACCGATCGCGCTCGCGATCACCGAGACCAGCATCGACACCGGAATCAGCCCCGACAGGTCGCTCGCCCAGAAGCGGGCGGTGATCGCCGGGAGCAGCATCAAGCCGACCGCGAGCAGCGTGCCCAACGCCTGGAACCCGCCGACGAGGTTCATCACCACGAGGGCGAGGAAGGCGTAGTGGACCGGCCCTCCGGCGCGGCTGACGGTGCGGAGATAGAGCGGGTCGACGCACTCCATCACCAGGGGGCGATACAGCACGGCGAGGGCGAGAAGCGTCACTGTCGAGACGCCGCCCATCAGCCAGAGGGCTGGGTCGTCCAGCGCCAGCACGCTGCCGAACAGGATGTGCAGGAGGTCGACCTGCGAGCCCCTGAGCGACACCAGGAAGACCCCGCCGGCCAGCGCGATCAGGTAGAAGGCGGCGAGGCTCGCATCCTCCTTGAGCATGGTCGAGCGGGTCACGAATCCGGCCAGAAGCGCCACCGCGAGGCCGGCTACGAGGCCGCCCAAGGTCATGGCGGGCAGCGACAATCCGGCGACGAGGAAGCCGGCGGCGGCGCCCGGCAGGATGGCGTGGCTCATAGCTTCGCTCATCAGGCTCATGCGGCGCAGCATCAGGAAGACGCCGAGGGGCGGCGCCGAGAGCGACAGCGCGAGGCAGCCGACCAGGGCCCGGCGCATGAACCCGAATTCGTAGGGGCCGACGAGGCCACTGATCAGGGCGTCCATCACTCCGCGGCCTCGCGTTTCACGCCGTGATGCCCCGGATGATCATGGCCATGATGATCGCCATGGCCGGCATGGGCAGCGTGATCGTGGTGGCCATGATCGTCATGGTCGCGCCGGCAGATCGCTGCGGTCTCGTCCCAGGCTTCTGACAGGTGGCGCGCTCGCTCGAGGTTCGGCGGGGTCAGAACGACCGCCGTCGGACCCCAGGCGATCGGTTCGCGGGCAAGCAGCAGCGTCTTCGAGAAATGCGCGCGGACCTGCCCGAGATCGTGAAGTGCCGCGACGACGGTCCGACCCTGGCCGTGCCAGCCGCGGATCAGCGCGAGCAGGTCGCCGACGGTGCGGGCGTCGATCCCCGTGAATGGCTCGTCGAGCAGGATCACCGGCGCGTCCTGCACGATCAGCCGCGCGAACAGCGCCCGCTGGAACTGCCCGCCCGAGAGCGTCCCGATCGGCCGGTCCTCGAAGCCAGAGAGGCCAACCGCCGCAAGCGCGGCCTCGCATTCGGCGCGTCCCCGAAAAAGACTGCGCCAGGCGCCGAGCCGCCGCCACAGGCCCATGGCCACGAGATCGAGCACGGAGAGCGGGAAGTCGCGGTCGATCTCGGCGGCCTGCGGCAGGTAGGCGATGGCGCCGGCCGCGGCCCCGCGCTCGATCCGCCCTTCGAGTACCCGCACTTCGCCGACGAGCCCCTTCAGCAGCGTCGACTTGCCGGCTCCGTTCGGCCCCACCAGCGCGAGCAGGTCGCCGGGCGCGATGGTGCCGTCGAGATGGTGGATCGCCGGGTGCCGGTCGTAGCCGAGCGTCAGGCCGCGGATGCGGATGCCGCCGCTCATGCGCTCGCCCAGAGGATCGCGGCCCAGAGCACGGCCGAGAGCGCGAGCGCCGCGACGAGCCGCACGGCGATCCCGGCGCGGAACAGCGAGCCGGCCGCATCGCGAACGGTCTCGGAGGAAACGCTGTCGGGACGGCGGGTCATGGGCATCCCGGTCGAGGGCCGTCTCAAAGGGAATCGGTGGGAGCGGCGTCGTGGCGACCGGGGTCGTCGTTGCCGAAAAACGGCCGAGCGCCTACTCTCAGGGGCGGCTGATACACTGTAACAGTGCCGGCTTTCAATCGGCAGCCCGTTGGACCGGACGCGCGCGGGTGTCGGCCGGGACGCCGTTTCTTTCGATGGACCGGCATCCATTGCGTCGGACAGCGCTTTAGGGAGGCGAAGGATCGCCACGATGCACGACCACGCCGCCGAGCCATCCGGCGCCCCCTGCGGGCATGCCGACCACGAGAGCGTGCTCGACCGCGCCGAGCGGCTCTGCCGCGAGCGCGACCTCCAGTTCACGCGCCTGCGCCGCGATGTGCTCGGCGCCGTCGCGGGCCAGGCCAAGCCCATGGGCGCCTACGACATCGCCGAGCGTCTGAGCGGATCGGGCAAGCGCGTCGCTGCCGTCTCGGTCTACCGCGCCCTCGATTTCCTCACGGAGCACGGCCTCGTCCACCGCATCGCCAGCCGCAACGCCTTCGTCTCCTGCGGCCACGACCACGGCGAACGCGACGGCCTGCTCTTCCTGATCTGCCGCAGCTGCGGCGGCATCGACGAGATGACCTCTCCGGCCATCGAGAGCCAGCTCCACCACGCGGTGGCCGAAGCCGGCTTCACGCCGACGAGCCGGATCATCGAAGTCGAGGGGGAGTGCGGGGCGTGCCGGGAGCGGGGTGGGCCGCCGGGACATTGAGCGCTGCGATCGTTTTGCGGGCAGACGTTCTGTAGTCTCACTACTCTCAGTTTGTAGCAGTCGCTCGCGACCGAGTGGCGGAGATCTGGTTTTTGGATCCGGCCGCTGACAGCCGGTTACGAACCTGAGCAGGCCCTGGGAAGGTCTGCTTCCCGGCTACTTGGTGGGCGGCGACCTAAGATCGAATTGGGTGGGAACTTGCCCATCCGGTTTCGGACGGAACGCCCGTGAAGCGGATGCGGCGTAGATGCACAGATATGAGTGGTCGCTCGCTCAAATATCCACAAATGCTGCTCGCTCGCAAAAACTGAATGACGCGCTGTTAAAACGTGCGAACCATGAACGAAATCCGCTTAGGAGATGGATCATTATCGTGCTCTAACTCGTGATCTGTTGATCACAGGCGTCCGCAAGGCCGTCATTGACCGAGGATGAAACGATGAGACGTCCCTGGAACCGCACGCGGATCATGTTGGGCGTCACGGGCATGGCGGCTGCCATAATGGTGACGACTCTAGCCATCCCTCAGCAGTCCGTGTCATCCATCGAAACCAGCAAGATCGCACAGGAAGCCTTCATCTATGGCTTCCCTCTGGTCATGAATTACGCGGTGTTCTACGAATATTTCATCGACAAGACGGGAGCACAATACAAGGCCCCGCCGAACCAACTGTACAACACATCGCGGGTCTACACCCCCCAGGACACGGCAATCGTCACACCTAACAGCGACACGCCTTACTCCTTTGTTGCGATGGATCTGCGAAGCGAGCCCCTCGTCGTCTGCAATCCCGAAATCGAAGCGGCACGATACTTTTCCGTGCAACTCGTTGACATGTACACGTTCAACTACGGGTACATGGGGAGCCGGACCACCGGCAATCGCGCGGCCTGCAACATGGTCACCGGCCCCGCCTGGAAGGGTGAGAAGCCCGCTGGCATCGGCGCCGTGTTCTCCAGTGAGACCGACTTCTCCTTCGCCATTATCCGCACGCAGATGTTCGACCCAGCGGACATCGATAACGTGAAGGCGATCCAGGCCGGATACCGGGCGATGACCCTGTCCCGTTTCCTGAACGAGCCGACGCCCCCCGCCGCGCCGGCGATCGATTGGCCGAAGATCGACAAGGCCTCGGCCCATGCGGATCCCTTCGCCTATCTCAACTTCATCCTGACGCTCTGTCCACCGGTCGGCTCCGCCGCCGTAGAGATACCGATGCGCGAGCGCTTCGCGAGGATCGGCATCGGGGCGGGCAAGCCCTTCGAGGCGGCCAGCCTTCCACCGGAACGAAAGGCAGAGTTCGGACTGGGCATGAAGGACGGCTTGGAGACGATCAAGGCCAAGATCGGGAACCTCGGCGTCGAGGAGAACGGCTGGCGCGTTGCGACAAACGGCTTTGGTGACAGAGAGGCTTACGGAGGGGATTTTGCGCTTCGTGCCGCCGCCGCCGCCGCTGGCATCTACGGGAACGACGCCGTCGAGGCCCTCTATCCGCTACTGGCGACGGACAGCGACGGTAGGAAGCCCGACACCAGCACGAACCAGTACACGTTGACGTTTCAGGCTGGCGACCTGCCTCCTGTGAACGCGTTTTGGTCAGTGACCATGTACGACGGCAAGACACAGTTGCTCATCGAGAACTCGATCAACCGCTATCTTATCAACTCTCCGATGCTGCCGGGCATGACGAAAAATGCGGATGGGTCTCTGACGATCCACCTTCAGAAGAACTCGCCCGGCAAAGACCAAGAACCTAATTGGCTGCCTGCCCCGGATGGCCCCATCTACGTCGTCATGCGACTTTATTGGCCGAAGGATGCTGCGCTCAAGGGATCGTGGAAGCCACCGGCGATGGTCCGCAAAACCTGATATCCACGAACCGCCTGACGCTTTTCTGCATCAATGTAGCGCGACATCGCGTGATTCGGAGGTTGGCATCATCGCCGCATCGACCCGCACACGGACGTACACGTGGTGTCTGGCCCGACTCTTGATCGTCAGATCCGTTGCACGCCGAGTTCATGAAAAATACGCCGTCGCGACCAGGGCGTCCGCTAGAAGCGCGATCACTGCCGGTTTCCGACGGCAATGCGTCAGAAACGAAATTCACCAGCGGCGCCGCGGTGTGCAGAGCCGGATCACGATAGCCCTCCAGCCTGACGTGATAAGATCCTTGATCCGGGAGACGAGCGCCTCCATCGGGAAGGGCTTCGTCAGCACCTCCATGCCGGGCCCGAGGTGCCCGTGGCCGAGGATCGCGTTCTCGGCGTAGCCGGTGATGAACAGAACCTTGAGTCCGGGGCGGCCGACGCCGGCGGCTTCCGCCATCTGTCGTCCGTTCATGCCGCCCGGCAGTCCGACATCGGTCACCAGCAGGTCGATGCGCAGGTCCGATTGCATCACCTTCAGTCCCGCCACGCTGTCGGCCGCCTCGATGGCGGTGTAGCCGAGATCTTCCGGCACCTCGGTGACGCGCATGCGCACCGAGGGCTCGTCGTCGACGATCAGCACCGTCTCGCCCTGCTCGGCGCGGGCGACCTCCGTGAGCGTCAGCGCCACGTCGCCGCCGTCGGCCTCGCCGTGGTGGCGCGGCAGGTGCAGGCACACGGTCGTGCCGTTGCCGACCTCCGAGGTGACCCGCACCTATCCGCCAGCTTGCTGCGCGAAGCCGTGGATCATCCACAAACCCAGCCCCGTGCCTTGGCCGGTGGGTTTCGTCGTGAAGAAGGGCTCGAACACGCGGGCGACGACCTCCGGCGGCATGCCCGTGCCGGTGTCGCTCACGCAGAGGGAGAGATACTCGCCGTCTGGGGTGTCGTGTTGATCGCGGCGGCCCGATCCAACCGGGAGTTCGCGGTCTCGATCGTCTCCAACAGCGTCTGGAACCGCTCCTGGGTCGCCGGAGGCGCAGGCCGGCCTCATGCTGGTGGGTGCAATCGCGAACGAGCTTGACGAAGCCCTCGGGTGCTCCGTCCTCGCCGCGCAGGGACGTCATCTCGCCCGACGCCCAGAACTGGAATCCGGCCTTCCGGAGGTGCCAACGCTCGTCGTTCGCCCGCCCCTCCGCGAGAGCCGTACGCATCTCGTAGCCGGTCCGGTCGGCGGCCCGGTCCTCGGCGGTGCAGGCGTTCGATATGTTCGCCGAGGATCTCCTCGCGGCGCACGCCGAAGATCCGTTCCGCCGTGGCGTTCCAGTCCGTCACCACCCCGTCCAGGTCGGTGACGACCACGGCGACATCGATGGCGCCGTCACCGATATCCCGGAGGTGGTCGCGGGCGTGCATAGCCCCGTTTAGCGGTTTTCCTGGCGAGAGTGAGCAGCGCGGCGGTCACGCCGCCGCCCGCCGCGACCACGGCGCCGTGGAGAACGCGTCCGCCAGAAACGCGATCACCACTGTGACGCGGGCCGGGCGCGGCTCGCCCGGCGGGGTGACGAGGTGGAGGGCGATCGGGGGGAGGGACCAGTCCGGCAGCGCGCGTTCGAGCCGGCCGGCCTGCAGGTCGTCCCAGATCATGAAATCGGGCTGCACCGCGAGGCCGAGGCCGGCCCTCAGGGCAGGGGCCAGCGCCTCGGCGTTGTTGGCGCGCAGCGGCCCGGCCGGTGCGACCACGGCCTCGGTGCCGTCGGGGCTGGTGAAGTGCCAGCGGTCGGGCGTGGGCAGGTAGGCGTAGCCGAGGCAGCACTGGCCGGCGAGGTCGCGCGGATGCTCCGGGCGCCCGTGCCGGTCGAGATAGGCCGGCGTCGCCACGAGCGAGCGGCTCACCGCGCAGAGCCGCCGGGCGCGCAGCGAGGAATCGGCCAGCGCCGCGATGCGCAGGCCGATATCGAAGCCGCCGCCGACGAGGTCGACCAGGGCGTCGCTGAGATGCAGGTCGATCGCGATTTCGGGAAGCCGGGCGAGGAGGTCCGGCAGCAGCGGCGCCACGTGGAGCAGGCCGAAGGACATCGGGGCCGCGAGCCGCACCAGCCCGCGCGGCACCGCCGTCGAGGCGGTGGCCTCGGCCTCCGCG
>NZ_VRVE01000149.1:0-4273 GCF_008040035.1 Methylobacterium sp. WL9 | reverse complement strand
CGCTGGCTGCGCTCGCCAGGATGATCGGCGCGCGCTGCGGACGCGGCGCGGGGGCCGCCTCGGCGGTGTCCTCATCCGACTCCGCCGGCTTGTAGGCCAGCGTCGGGCGCGTCGTCCGGGCGAAGCGCTCGGGTGCGGGCTGCTCACGGTCCGGCCCGAGATCTGCGACCATCACCGGCGAGCCGGAGCCGGTCGAGGCCGGGCGGCCGTCGGTGCGCAGGCTGGCGAGCAGGCGGCGGTCGTCGCTGCCGGCGACGGACGCCTTGCCGACATACTCGACCCGGACCTTCTCGGTGCCCTTGTTGTGGAAATCGAGGGCGCGGGCTGCCTCCTCCGAGAGATCCATGACGCGGTTGGCGTGATAGGGGCCGCGGTCGTTGACGCGCACAACCATCGAATAGCCGTTCGAGAGGTTGGTGACGCGGGCATAGCTCGGCAGCGGCAGCGTCGGATGCGCTGCGGCGATCGAGTGCCGGTCGAAGACCTCGCCGTTGGCGGTCATGCGGCCGTGAAAGGCCGAGCCGTACCAGGAGGCGAGCCCCTCGCGGACATAGCCCTTGGCGTCGTCGCGCGGCACGTAGGTCTTGCCGGCCACGACGTAGGGCTTTCCGGAGAAGCGGCGTCCGCCGCCCTTCGGGATCACGTCGCCCTCGTTGTAGAGGCGCCGGCTGGCCTTCACGCCGTATTTCGGGTCGATCTCGCTGCCGGAGGACGCAGCGCCGGCCATGCGCTGCGGGTTGTTGCCGGCGCAGTTGGCGGTGGTGAGCGCCACCGCGCAGACCCCGATCAGGCGCCAGACCGGCCAGCTACGCGGCCGTGCGTCCATCGCCGGAAAACATCCGGCCGTCGTGATCCGCGCCATACGCAACTCGCCCGGGTCAATGGCGGCCGATCATCGCTTCCCAGGAACGCGGGAAGCGCGGCCGCTCGATACGCTGTCGTGACGATCGGGGTGTGATCCCCTCACGACGCCTACAATTGTCCGGACGGCGTAAACGAAGGCTGAACGGTGACGCAGAGAGACGCGACCGACCGGCGTGCTGTTGAGATCAGGGATGAAGATCGCCCGATAATCCACTGTTCAGAAACAGATTCGCTGTGAAATCTATGACATCGACTGCGCGTTCACGCGACCGGCAGCGGGGCCGGAGGCGGGTCGATCGTTGTCCGGAAGGCCGCGATGGAAGGCTTCAGGCTGGTCGCGAGACGGCGTGCGGCGTCGATGGACGGAACGGCCCGGGTCGGGTCGAAGTCATCGTAGTTGTGTGTGGCGCGATGTCTGAAACGCCGGGTCTCCTCGACATCGCCCGCTACGTCGGGCGTCAGGATCGGCGGACGCGAGCGACCCGGCGTCATCAGCGGACGGCTGGCGCGCCTGACGAGGTCTGCGTGCCATCTCTCGCCGGTCGGTCTCTCCTCGTTGAGGATCTCGAGGATGCGCACCAGGGCGTTCTCAAGAGAGGTGTGGGCCGACTGCATGGCGTGCTGGAGCGCCATGTCCTGCTTGTAGCCTGCGAGACCATCCAGATCGAAGCCGCCCTCGTCGAATAGGTCCGCAGCCCTGCCGAAGTGCCGGCAGGCCGCGCCCAGGTCGTCGTCGACCTCCGTCCAGCGTGCGTCCGTCATGGCAGAGCCAGCCCCCGCGCCCGCACGCGATCCACGAAGGCGGGCCGGCAGGTGCCGGCATCGTGGATGTCGGGCGGGATTCCGTGCTCGGCGCAGACGTCCTCGACGAAGTTCCAGGCGGAGCCGGCGCGCTCCGCCGGAAAATCGATCAGCACGTCGAGATCGCTGTCGAAGCGCATGGTGCCCGCGACGTAGGATCCGAACACGACGAAGGCTCCGCCTTCCCGGCCTGCATAGGCACGCAGGGCCTCGACCACCGCGTCGGCCGCCTGTCGTCGCCGCGCGGCCTCGGCCGCCTTCCTCTGCGCCAGCGTCGTCACGGCCGGAGCCTGTGCCGGCGTTTCCATGTCCATCGACCGTTCCACCGGACACGGCTCCCATCGCGCGTCGACGGCATCGTATCATCGACGCCGCCGACGGACGATTCCGCGAACGCAGCGATGGCGTAGGCCGCCTGCCGACGACCTGACCAAAGGCCCATGACCCGGTGGCGGGTTCGCCCGGCTCGGGACTTATCGCTCGTGTGGCGCATCAGGAGCCGGACGTAAACTACTGACGACGCAAGTGTAATTGCAGCTTGCGCTTCAGCGGCTCTCGGCCTCGTTGATCTGCTCGATGGAGCGGGCGCCGCGCTGCTTGAACAGCAGGTCGAGGGCCTCCAGCATCAGGCCGTGCATCTTGGTGCGCTCGGTATGAGCGAGATCCCGGAGCTGGTCGTAGACCGGGGGCTCCAGATAGACCGACATCTGCCGGGCGCGCTCCTTGAGCGTCGCGGCGGGCTTGGCCCGCGGCGACGGCACGTCGAGCTGGACGATGTCGGCGCTCTTGCGAGCCGGCGGCGTCGCCGCGGCGACGATCGCCGCGAGGTCGAGTTTAGGCGGCCTTGACATGTTTGCCGGTCCCAATGCCCCTGCCCGCCTGCATTCGGCGCTCGATCCAGGACCAGAGGCGGCGGACTTCGCCGGCGGCCTGGCCCTTCGGGTTGAACTCGGTGACGCCCTGGCCGACGCCGATGGCGTCCTGGTGGTCCGTGCGCGCCACGATGTTCACGTCGGGCAGGATGCCGAGCACGGCGAGGCCGTCGGCGGCGTCGCGGATCCGGTAGGAGCGCGGCGGCGTCTGGTTCAGCACGAAGGCGAACTTTTTTTCGAGACGATAAACGGCTGCCAGCGTCGGCTTGAAGGCGCGGAGATCCGCCGGGGTCGGGCGGCACGGGATGATGCAGAGGTCGGCCGCACGGATCGCCGAGAGCGTGCCGTTGGAATCGACGCCGGGCGTATCGATGAAGACGTAGTCGTAGGCCGATTCGCGCAGGCGCTCCATGACGGCCTCGATCTGCGTGGCGTCGATCTGGGCGACTTCCGGGCCTTCGGCCGTGCGGTGGTCGAGCCAGTCGGAGATGGTGGCCTGACGGTCCATCTCGAGGATGCAGACGGTGTGGCCGGCCTCCTGGGCGGCGACGGCGAGCGAGATGCAGAGCGTGCTCTTGCCGCTGCCTCCCTTCTGCGTGACGAACGTGATGGCCTTCATCGCCGTGAAACCCCTCGAGCCTGCCGGCCTGCCGCCGCGATCCGTCACGGCGTCCTGTGATCCCGGGATGCCGTGATCCCGGATGTCCCTGCCCCGGTGTCGCCGATCATGGTTAACCGGGGGTTAAGAGCATCGGATCGGCGGATGACGCGATCATGGCATCCTGTGATCCGTGGAGATCGGCCCTCGGCGACACGGGCCGGCTCTGGCGGAGCGCCGTCAATTTCATAACCTGAGGTTGCTAAAATAAATTGGGGCCGGGGGTCGGGAAACCGTGACATTCAAGAGCGCGCTTTACACGGCTTCAACGCATACGTTAGGTTTTCCGTTCGGTGCCAGTCGCCGAAAAATAAACTTCAAGTATATTTTGGCTGAGCCGCCGTGGCCAGCTTCGCATTGTCCCTGGAGCGTCTGCGCGGATGCCGGTTTCCCCCTCCCTGCCCGATACCGAACTCGCGGCCGCCCTCGATAAGTCGGCCTGCCTCGGCGCCTGGACGCACGATGTCTCGGCCGACCGTTTCAGCGTCGCGGCCTCCCTCGCCCATGCCCTCGACCTCGCGCCGGAGGAGCGTACCGGGGTGCCGTTGGCGCGGGTGCTGTCGCTCATCCACGCCGAGGATCGGCCGCGGATCGCGGGCCTCCTCAGTGCGTCGCAGGAGGCGGGCGGTCCGTTCGAGGCGGAGTTCCGCACCTGGGAGGGACGGCGCGGCGCGCGCTGGCTGCGGCTGATGGGGCGCACCGACATCGAGGGGGGACATCGTGCCGTGCGCGCCCGCGGCCTCGCCTTCGATCTCACCGAAGGCCGGCTCGGCCGCGGCAGCCCCGCCCGGCAGGCGCAGTGGCAGGCCAACCAGCTCGCCGACCACGTCATCGCGATGAAGGGCCTCGTGCCGCCCCTGGGAAACCCGTCGCTGGCGCGTCTGGTCGACCGGCTGGCGGTGGAGATCGGCTTCGAGCTCGCCCGCCGCCTCACGCAGGCGGCGGGCGATGTCCGGCATTAGAGCTAGGGCTGGGCCGACGCCTCCAGCGACGGGCGCGGAGCCGCGGACGGATTGATCAGGCCACGGAGGGTCGCCGCCGCGTCGCGCCGGGGCAGCGCCAGGGCCTCGGCATAGGC
>NZ_VRVE01000148.1:0-4343 GCF_008040035.1 Methylobacterium sp. WL9 | reverse complement strand
GTGCCGGCGAGGGACAGGCCGGCTACGGCTCGTCGGCGGCCGGCTCCACCAACCGTGCGGCTCCCGCAAAACCCGCTCCTCAGGCGGCGGCGGCCGTCTCGGGCGAGGACAGCCGGGCCGAGGTGCTGGTGATCGGCGCCGGCCCCGGCGGCTACACCGCCGCCTTCCGCGCGGCCGACCTCGGCAAGAAGGTCGTTCTGGTCGAGCGCTGGCCGACGCTGGGCGGCGTCTGCCTCAACGTCGGCTGCATCCCGTCGAAGGCCCTGCTGCACGCGGCCAAGGTCATCGACGAGACCCACGCCATGGCCTCGCACGGCATCAGCTTCGCCGCGCCGCAGATCGACATCGACAAGCTGCGCGATTGGAAGGACGGCGTGGTCAAGCGCCTCACCGGAGGTCTCGTGGGCTTGGCCAAGCAGCGCAAGGTCACGGTGGTGACCGGCACCGCCCGCTTCGTCAGCCCGCATCAGGTCGAGGTCGAGCATGAGGGCAAGAAGACGGTCATCGGCTTCGATCAGGCGATCATTGCGGCCGGCTCCGAGCCGATCCAGATGCCGTTCATCCCGCATGACGACAAGCGGGTGATCGACTCCACCGGGGCGCTCGAACTCGACGGCATCCCCGGCCGCATGCTGGTGATCGGCGGCGGTATCATCGGGCTCGAGATGGCGACGGTCTATCACGCGCTTGGCGCCAAGGTGACGATCGTCGAGCTGATGGACCAGATCATCCCCGGCGCCGACAAGGACCTCGTCACGCCGCTGATGAAGCGGATCCAGAAGCAGTACGAGGCGATCCATCTCAAGGCGAAGGTGACGAACGTTGAGGCGACGCCGGAGGGCCTCAAGGTGACCTTCGAGGGCGGCACCGCGCCGCCGACCGACACCTTCGACAAGATCCTGGTCTCGGTGGGCCGCCGCCCCAACGGCAAGCTGATCGCGGCCGAGGCGGCCGGTGTCGTCGTCGACGAGCGCGGCTTCGTGCCCGTCGACCGGCAGATGCGCACCAACGTGCCGCACATCTTCGCCATCGGCGACATCGTCGGTCAGCCGATGCTGGCCCACAAGGCGACGCACGAGGCCAAGGTCGCGGCCGAGACGGCTTCGGGCAAGAACAGCTTCTTCGACGCGAAGGTGATTCCCTCCGTGGCCTATACCGACCCGGAGGTGGCCTGGGTCGGGCTCACCGAGAACGAGGCCAAGGCCAAGGGCATCAAGGTCGGCAAGGGCGTGTTTCCCTGGGCCGCCTCGGGCCGTTCGCTGGCGCTCGGGCGCGACGAGGGCCTGACTAAGGTGCTGTTCGACGAGGCCACGGACCGCATCCTCGGCTGCGGCATCGTCGGGCCTTCGGCGGGCGACCTGATTGCGGAAGCCGCGCTCGCCATCGAGATGGGGGCCGACGCCGAGGATATCGGCCTGACCATCCACCCGCACCCGACCCTGTCGGAGACGGTGGGCCTCGCAGCCGAAGCCTTCGAGGGCACGATCACCGACCTCTACATGCCCAAGAAGCCGCATCCGCGCCCGGCCTGAGCCGCTCGGCGGCATCGCGATACGGGCTGGTGTAGCGAGGCCCGACGGCGGCTCGTTCTCTCGCTGGTCCGTGGCCGGCGATCGCCTGTTCGCGATCCGTCGCGATCACGGCTCGGCCGATCGAGGCCCCAGCCCCTCCGGCCGAGCCGACCTGTCCTGTTGGATTAAACGTCTACGGCCGGCCGAAC
This sequence comes from Methylobacterium sp. WL9, assembly GCF_008040035.1. Classification (NCBI taxonomy): domain Bacteria; kingdom Pseudomonadati; phylum Pseudomonadota; class Alphaproteobacteria; order Hyphomicrobiales; family Methylobacteriaceae; genus Methylobacterium; species Methylobacterium sp. WL9. Next base: position 2,623 of record NZ_VRVE01000148.1, on the reverse strand, counting down.
TTGCCGCACCGCACCGATGGTCGCTGTGGCACTGCGGTAAGCGCATCCCCCTTTTGCCGGTACTGCCCATTGCGCTAGGTAGAGCGATGCCGCAGGAGGCGGTGCCTTCCGCACCTCCCATCGAGCAAGTCGGTCGCCCGCGATGACTCCCGAACCCTCCATGGCCCACTCCGCCGCGCTCGAGCGCGACGCCCAGCAGGCCCACAAGGACCACAAGGTCGCGCCGGGCGAGATCGCCATCGGCGTCGTGATCGGCCGGACGTCGGAATATTTCGACTTCTTCGTCTTCGGCATCGCCTCGGTCCTGGTGTTCCCGAAGGTGTTCTTCTCCTTCGAGCCCGACCAGCTTACCGCGACGCTCTATTCCTTCGCCGTCTTCGCCCTGGCCTTCGTCGCTCGCCCGGTCGGCACGGTGATCTTCATGGCCGTCGACCGGAAGCACGGGCGCAGCGTCAAGCTGACCACCGCCCTGTTCCTGCTCGGCGGTTCGACGGCGGCGATCAGCTTCCTGCCGAGCTATGCCAGCATCGGCTATGCCTCGATCTGGCTGCTCGCGGGCTTGCGCATCGCGCAGGGTCTGGCGCTCGCCGGCGCCTGGGACGGCATGGCCTCCCTGCTCGCCCTGAACGCCCCGCGCGAACGCCGCGGCTGGTACGCGATGATCCCGCAGCTCGGCGCCCCGTTCGGGTTCATGGTGGCGAGCGCGTTGTTCTCGTTCTTCCTCGTCAACCTTTCGACCGAGGACTTCCTCGACTGGGGCTGGCGCTTCCCGTTCTACTGCGCCTTCACCATCAACGTCGTCGCGCTGTTCGCCCGCCTGAGCCTCGTCGCCTCCGACGAGTTCAGGGCGCTGATGGAGAAGCGCTCGCTGGAGCCGGTGCCGGTCTTCGAGCTCCTGCGCCGCCACGCTCTCGACGTTTGGATCGGCGCCTTCGTGCCGCTGGCCGCCTTCGCGCTGTTCCACCTCGTGACGATCTTCCCGATCAGCTGGCTGACGCTCTACACGGACCGTCCGGCCGGCGAGTTCCTGATCGTGCAGTTCTCCGGCGCCATCGTCTGCGCCGGCGCGATCTGCGCTTCGGGCTTGATCGCCGACCAGATCGGACGCCGTAACACGCTGCTGCTCTCGGCCGGCTTGATCGCGATGTTCGCCATGGGCAGCATCATCGCCCCGCTGATCTTCGGCGAGAGCGCCATCGGCCAGACCATGTACGTCACGGTCGGCTTCATGATCCTCGGCCTCGCCTACGGCCAGACTGCCGGCGCCGTCACCGCGCGGCTCGGCTCGCGCTACCGCTACACCGGCGCGGCGCTGACCTCGGATCTCGCCTGGATGTTCGGTGCGGGCTTCGCGCCGCTGGTGGTGCTGTTCCTGGCGAGCCGTTACGGGCTCGCCATGGTCGGCCTCTACCTGCTGTCGGGCGCCGCCGCGACCCTGCTGGCGCTGTTCCTCGACAAGTCCGAGATGCGCCAGATGTGATCGACCGCGTCATCGGGGCGGCGCCGTCGTGCCGCCCCCATCGCCGATAGGAAGCGCCGCTTCGGCACGCGGCAGAGAAATGGGTCGAGTCCCGTGACCATCGCCATGCCAATCCCCTCCCCGGCGCGGGGAGCCGCCCGCCGGCTCCTGCAGGGCCTCGCCCTGCCGCCGCTGTTACTGCTGCTGTCGGGCTGCAACCTCGTGGTGATGCAGCCGTCGGGCGACGTCGCCCTGCAGCAGCGCAACCTCGTCCTGGCCTCGACCGGGCTGATGCTGCTGATCATCGTGCCGGTGATCGCGCTGACGCTGTTCTTCGCCTGGCGGTACCGCGCCTCCAACGAGACCGCGCCCTACGATCCGGACTGGAACCACTCGACCCAGCTCGAGGTGGTGATCTGGACTGCGCCGCTGCTCATCATCATCGCCCTCGGCGCCCTGACCTGGATCAGCACGCACACCCTCGACCCGTTCCGGCCCCTCGGCCGCATCGACGCGACGCGGCCGGTGCCGGCGGACGCCAAGCCCCTCGTCGTCGAGGTGGTGGCGCTCGATTGGAAGTGGCTGTTCGTCTATCCCGAATACGGCATCGCCACGGTCAACGAGCTTGCCGCCCCGGTCGACCGGCCGATCACCTTCAAGATCACCGCCAGCTCGGTGATGAACGCCTTCTACGTCCCCGCGCTCGCCGGCATGATCTACGCGATGCCCGGCATGGAGACGAAGCTCCACGCGGTCATCAACAAGGAGGGCGTCTATGACGGCCTTGCGTCGCATTACAGCGGCAGCGGCTTCTCGCGGATGACCTTCAAGTTCCACGGGATGAAGCCGGACGGCTTCGACGCCTGGGTCGCGAAGGCCAAGGACAAGGGCGCCGACCTCAACCGCGAATCCTATCTCGAGCTCGAGAAGCCGAGCGAGGCCGTGGCCCCGCGCTTCTACAAGTCCGTGGCCGACGACCTCTACACCGCGATCCTGAACATGTGCGCGATGCCCGGCCGGATGTGCATGAGCGAGATGATGCACATCGACGCCACGGGCGGCGCCGGCAAGGAGAGCCAGGGCAACCGCGAGCGGCTCCAGTACGACAACCGCCGGATCGAGCAGGGCGACGAGCCGAACGGCGCGACGGCCCCGGCCGCCGGC
>NZ_VRVE01000147.1:0-4411 GCF_008040035.1 Methylobacterium sp. WL9 | reverse complement strand
GGCCAGGACCACCATGAGGCCCCGCCACAGCACCGGCCAGACCCGCTCGAACAGCCCGGCCGCCCGCGCCCGCGCCACGAGCCGGTCGAGGGTCGCCCGCGCGGTGTCACGCGGTGTCCCGGAGGTCGCCGTTTCGGCCTCGCCCATCGTCGATCCGCTCTGGCGCCGGCCGATGCCGACGGTCGTGTTAACGAACCTAGCACCGTGGCAGCGGTCCATCATGGGGTCAAATCAGCCCAGGCGCGCTTGCCGGTTGCCGAGTGCCCGGCATTGCGTCATCGTCCGGTCATCTGTCTGGAACCGTACGGTTCGGCCCGCAGGTGGCGTTCCTGCAACCTTCGGTGCGGCAGCACTGATTTCTTCGAGAACCCTGTGCATCTCTACCGCCTCCGCGTCGCCTTTCGGGACAAGCGCGGCATCGTCCGGCCTCCGGCCCTCGACGAGACTCTGAAGGCCGCCAGCCTCCGGGAGGCCATCGGGGCGATCCTCGGCGACGCCGACCGCCTGCTCCTCGCGGGCACCAACCTCGCCTGGCTGACCGACACGGACGGCAACATGCTCTGGACGCTGCGGATGGACGAGCAGAACGCCGAGACGCCCTGATGCGGTCTCGCGACGCCGCTCCCGGGTGGACGGAGACATGAGCAAACCTTAACCTATCCGTATGTCCGATGATCGTTTCCAGCCTGACCGTGGACGGGAACACGGCGGCGAACTCTTCTCGGCGGTGCGATCCCTCGACGACGTCGTGGCCGTCTTGGCACAGTTGGCACGACGGCTGATCGGCGCCGACGGGATCGCGGTGGTGCTGCGCGAGGGCGGCTGCTGCCGCTACGTCGCCGAAGACGCGATCGCGCCGCTCTGGAGAGGCCAGCGCTTTCCGCTCGAAGCCTGCGTGTCGGGCTGGGCGATGCTCAACGGCGAGACGGCCGTCGTGCCCGACGTCACCCTCGATCCCCGGGTCCCGGTGGCGCCTTACCGGAACAAGTCGATCAGCAGCCTCGTGATGGCGCCGATCGGTGTGCCCGAGCCCGTCGCGGCCCTGGGCGCCTATTGGTGCGCCCTGGTTTTCCTGGAGGAGGCGACGGTGTGCCGTGTCGAGACCCTGGCCCGGCAGGCCACCGAGGCCATCGCGAGCCTGAACGCCGACGCGGAACGTGCCGCGCAGGGACACCCCCGGTACGCCGCTGGCTGACATCGTCCGCGGGCCGCGGTGGAGCCCGGGCACGGTCGATCTGGAAGAAGCGCCACCCCGCGTCCATCCGAACCTGCGCCCCTTTCCCGGACGCCTGGAACGCAGTGGAAGGTGATCCGGGATCCAGCGTGGACAAGAGCCGCGCCAGCGGCTCGATGTGGACGGCGCAGACGTTTCGACGCGTCGCGACGTCGTCATGCTGAACCCCGGAACGGGTTCCGCCGACGCTCCACCCGCCCGGGGACGGGGGCGGAGTCAACCGAAGGAATTCAACTGGGAACGGTATGCGGCAGGGCCCTCCTCCCCCCTGGGGGAGGTGGCCGCGAAGCGGACGGAGGGGGCTCGGCGGTGCCGGGATAGGCTCGGTGCCGCCCACTCCACCGCGCTGCGCGCGGTCCTCCTCGCCCAGAGGGCGAGGAGAGGCACGGCGAACGCTTCAATCGACCGGGAACGGTTTAAGAGGCCGCGCAGCGGTACCGGAATGAGGGGCGGACCGCCTAACCCAGCCACCCCGGCACGTGATCGAGCCCGATCAGCGCGTCGTAGCTCGTGCGCGGCCTGACCACCGCGGCCTCAGCGGCCTTCACCAGCACCTCCGGCACCAGCAGGCGGGTGTTGTAGGTGTTGGCCTGGACCGCGCCGTAGGCGCCGGCGGTCATCACCGAGATCAGGTCGCCTGGGGCGACGTCGGGCATCTCGCGGCCGAGCGCCAGATAATCGCCGCTCTCGCAGACCGGACCGACCACGTCGGCGACGATGCGGGGGGCGTCGGGGCCTGGCTCCACCACGGGGCGGAGCGCGTGATAGGCCTCGTACAGGGTCGGGCGGATCAGATCGTTCATCGCGGCGTCGACGATGACGAAGGTGCGGCCGGCGGTGCGCTTCACGTAGATCACGCGGGTCAGCAGGATGCCGGCGTTGCCGCAGATCATCCGGCCGATCTCGAAGACCGGCTTGAGGCCGAGCGGCTGGAAATGAGGGCGCAGCACCGCGGCCAGAGCCGTCGGGTCCGGCGGGGTGGTGTTGTCCTCGCGATAGGGGATGCCGAGGCCGCCGCCGAAATCGATGTGCTTCAGGCCGTGGCCGTCGCTCATCAGGTCGCGGGCGAGACCCGAGAGCCGGGCGCCGGCCCGGTCGAACGGCGCGAGATCGGTGATCTGCGAGCCGATATGCATGTCGACGCCGTGGACGGCGAGACCGGGCAAGGTTGCGGCGCGGGCATAGACCGCGCGGGCGCGGTCGATCGGGATGCCGAACTTGTTCTCGGATTTGCCGGTGGCAATCTTGGCATGCGTCAGCGCGTCGACGTCGGGGTTTACCCGGATCGAGACCGGTGCGTCCCGGCCGACCGACACCGCCACCTCGGACAACGCTTCGAGCTCGGGCTCGCTCTCGACGTTGAAGCAGAAGATGCCGGCCCGCAAAGCCGCGGCCATCTCCTCGCGGGTCTTGCCGACGCCGGAGAACACGATCCTGTCCGCCGGGACGCCCGCGGCCAACGCCCGGCGCAGCTCGCCCTCGGAGACGATGTCCATGCCGGCCCCGAGCCGCGCCAGGGTCGCCAGCACCGCCTGGTTCGAATTCGCCTTCACCGCGAAGCAGGTGAGGGCGTCGTCGCCGGCAAATGCCTCGGAGAACACCGTGTAGTGCCGCTCCAACGTGGCCGAGGCGTAGCAATAGAACGGCGTGCCGACCTCGTCCGCCAGCGCGGTCAGGTCGACGTCTTCGGCGTGGAGGCGCCCGTCACGGTAGCGGAAATGATGCATGGGGGCTCTTTAACAGAACGGACGGCATGCGGGAGCAGGCTGCCACGGCGAACCCTCTCCACTCTGCGGGCGACGGCCTCGGCGGATCCGATCCGACGCCGTTCGCTACTCTTTGGCTCCCAATCCACCCTGAGGTGCCGGAGCGAAGCGGAGGCCTCGAAGGGCGAGGCCGGGGGTCGGGCGCGGAGCTTCAGGCGCGACCCATAGCAACGGCCCTTCCGAAAACCGGCGGCCGCGTCCCGAACCGACGCTCTAGAGAATCGGATCGAGGATGAACGGCCCCTTCGGGATGGTGAAACCCCGCTTGGCGCCCTTGTTGGTCTGGACGGGGGCGCTGTCGATCCCGGCGGGGGTGGCCGAGAGCGGAAGCTCGTCGCCATCGCGGACGGCGTCCGCATCCGGGGCGGCACCGCCCGAGGCGACGCCGACGCTGTTGGGGAGCGAGCGGGCGGAAGCCGGGGCCGAGGTCGCGCGGCTCGACTCGCGCGTGGCGCCATTCGGCGGTTCGAGCTTGCCGCGGCGGCCGCAGCCGCCGGCGGCGAGGGCGACCATGACGAGGCAGATGCCGAGCGTCATCAAGCGCTTGGGCGCAGCTCTTGAAGTGAGTTCGAGGCGATCGGGGCGGGCGTGCATCGACGAGTCCGGCATTTCGGCGGTCTCAGCTTAGCCGTTCGCGGCCCGGGATGCGAGCGCACCGGCGCAACAGCGCGCCGGCACGCGTCTTTGGCAAGGTGGAATGAGCTTACCGGCCGCCCTTGGTGCCGGACGGCGCGTAGGCGTTGATCGCGCGGCGGCAATTCTCGGAGATCTTGGAGAAATTGCGCTTGAAGCAGGCGTCGGTGGCCGGATCGTCGGGGGAGAGGTTGCCGCAATAGGAGAGGTAATCGCCGGTGCAGTACTTTTTCAGGGTCTCGTTGCCCCGCTTCGAATCGACCGCCTGGGCGGAGGCCGCGACGGCGAGGCCGGCCAGGGCGAGGATGAACGGCTTCAGGGTCAAGGCCATGGGTCGACTCGATGGTGGGTGGGAAAGGGAGCCGGCGTCGGATGGCCGCCCGCCGTGTTGGAAACGCGGCGCGGGCAGGGCCATCGCGTGACGACGCCGTTCGGTGAGCGCGGACTTATTGTGCCGGGCGTGCCTCCGCAAGCGTGGCGGCACACCTTGGAGGACGCCGTCCGGCGCGCGAAGGGTCCCGCCCGGGACGAAGCCGAGGGATCAGGAGCGGGCGGCGGCCGGCATCGGGAAGCTCGCGACAGAAGGAAGGCGGTCGCGCTGAGTCAGGGCGTCGGCGACCTCGGTGATGCGCGCCCGCAGATCCGCGTCGTCGCGCTCGCTCGGCACGGCCCCATTGCCGTGGCGGTGGGACAGGGCCTTGGCGAGGGCATCCTCGGCGACGCGCAGGCTCGCGGCGAGGGTGTCGCGCTCGGCGACGACGGCAGCGTGGCGGGCGCG
>NZ_VRVE01000146.1:0-4494 GCF_008040035.1 Methylobacterium sp. WL9 | reverse complement strand
GCTCCGCCACAAGCGGGGCCTCCTGCCCGAGCGCTGCGGCGATCCGGGCTTCGAGGTCGTGCAGGGTCGCGACGAGGCGGCCGGTGCGCTGGGCCGAGAGGTCCTGGAGCGAGCAGGCCGTGTAGATGACGATGGCACGGCGATCGAGCACGTCGCAGAGCGCCGTGTCGGCCCCCGTCTCGCGCAGGCTCCAGGCCGCCTCCTGCATCGCCTCGGCGGCACTCAGGATCTCGGAGGTCGCCCGCTCGGCGCCCTGCACGAGGGTGTCGAGGGTTTCGGCCCCGCTCCGGCCGTCCTCTCCGTCGGGCAGGGTCATCGCCGCGATCTCGGTGCGGGTGCGGGCGATGCCCTCGGCCATCGCCGCGAGTTCGCCGCGCAGGGCGTCCGGGTCGTCGGCGGTCGCAGCGTCCCGGGTGACGACCTGCTCCAGCCGCGCGATCGCCTGGAGCAGCGTGTCGGTGTCGGCGCCGCGATGCCGGCGGGCGACCTCCGCCAGGAAGAGCCGCCCGCGCTCGGTCTCCGCCAGGGCGGAGGCGATGACGTCGTACTCGGACGCGTCGAGCCGCGTCTGCGAACCGGAACCCACCATAGAACCCACGTCCTCGTCGACCGACGATCCGCGCACGGACCGTGACTTCGGCGCGATCGAGTATGACGGAACGTCTTTAACGGCGGCTTACGGCGGGGCCGGAGCAGCGGCCATGCGCTTCGACGCCTCCGGCCGTCGGCCGCCGGCACGGCCGGGAGATCGTATTTCGCGGTTGGCCGGGGTGAGCCGATCCGCGCGGATCAGGCCCCGTCAGCCGGAGACGGCATGGACGATCGACTGGGAGAGTCGCCGGGCATGACGGGGCTGGGGGGCGGACGGAATGCGACGCCGTCGCGACGGCGGCGGGCTGACGAAGTGGGTGGTGTCAAGGTGGGTTTCAAGACGGAGTACGTTCAGCACCCAGCTGATAACGCTCAACGCCTCAAAAGAAACGAGTATTAAGTCAAGCGGTCAAATGAATGGTCCAGCAGGACCGGGCACTGGAATGAAGGCAACCCGGTCGCCTGGCGACGCTGTATCTCCCGCGAACCACTCATATTGAACTGCCGCCGCAACATCAGCCGGCGGTTCCTTATTCTCCACAATGATAATCTGAATTCCTGCGGAGACCCGCTTGAGGGATTCCCAGAAAGCGGCCTCAACACCCAAGTCGATAGGGCCATCTGCTCCTTTAATCTGAACGCCCTTCTTCTTATAGCTAGTCAGAGGAGAGTCTATTATAGCAAATCCTATATGAGGTAGATTGTTATTAGAGCAATAACGAAGCAATCCAATTATAAATGCTGAATATAGAACAGCACGAACGCCCTTTCCGTGCGATTGGCGTGCCTGTCCATCTACGATAATATCATATTTTTTCGAATCAAATTCGACGCGACCCGTGCCGCTCCATTTCCATTCTCTCAAAACAAACTCTACTTCGTTACAGAACGCTCGCAGTGCTTTCCCGGGCAATGCTTCCCACTCGCGTTTTGCAGGGCGCCGAGATTCAGCAGCACGCTCGATTTCGTCTTTCTTTGCGCGTAGGCCTTCAAGCTGCTCTCGATCACTTCGGGTTGCTTCCAAGTAAATCCGTCGATCTAGAAGTGATTGCAAGCGTTCTACGTTCGTTTGAATTGCAGGCTGAATAATACTGTTCAAACGCGTATTAGCTCGAAGTATATTTTTTTGCGTTGATAGCTTTTCCTCGTTCTGAGCAACTCGGCGGCTTATCAGGCTTGCTACTGCATTTTCGAGGTCAAGGCGTTGTGCGAGAATTTTTGAAGCCTTAGCTCGTGCGGATGCGTAGATGGTTTCACTACTTCCTGCCGCTACATGAGCATGCTCAGGCGTCATCAATTGATCGCACAGTGCGCACTTAATTTCCTGAAGTCCATCAAAGTAATGAGCGCCCTCTGATATAAAATCTAATCGCCCGAGATCGGAACTGTATCTTTCATCCAGAAGCCGATAACGACTAAGAAGCTCCTCGATTGCAATCAATTGAGACTCGGCACGCTGCATATTTTCCGTTGCTGCCTGCCGCTCGTTCATAAGCCCTTCTCGCTCGTCCTCAAACTGTGATAAAGATTCAGCTACGGAGGCAATACTTGCATCAACGCGCTCAATCGTCTCGTCTGGGCTTTCTGCAACAACTTGATCCAGTCGCTGCTCAAGTGGGGTCAGAAGATCAATGATCACATCTAACTGCGCATTCAGCCGCGCCGTAGCTATGTCGCGCCGCTCGGCTGCAACCACGCCCCTATCGTCTTTGCCGGAAAGCATGAACGCGAACATTCGCTCTCGCGCCGTGTTGTCGTAGCTAGGACGTCCCAAAACTGGCGACTGTTCTTCGATTACAGAAACTTCATCGACGACGATGGTCGGCATAAAATTTCTGATGGAAAGACGCTGTGTCTTTCCATCTTTGTTGGCGCGAAGAGTTGCCTCAGGGATTCCAGCAAAAGAAAAAATTACCGAAGTTACATCGATAGCAGTACTCGTTCCATGGCGACGAAACACAATTTTATCGCCCTCGCCAATAATGTCCTTAATCCTGCAGTTATGGGCAGCGAGATCTCCACCAGAGAGATGTCGCATTAAAGTGAGAAAAGCGCCTGCGGTATTTTCAAATTCAACAAAAAGCTGAGAATATGGCTCAGCCTGAGGGATACGCTTGCGCAATTCGTCGGCGCCAAATATATAGTCGATGCAGTGTAAAAGATAACTTTTGCCTGTATCGGACTCTCCAGCGACAATATTCCCAGATGGGAGGAATTGCACTATTGCATCCTCAACATTCAGGCCTCGTAATAAAATGCAACGAAGCTGCAACATGCCTAAAGCTCCAAATCACTTATGGCCGTTATGCGCTCGAACTCTGCGCCCCACCGCCCGATGTTTTCAGCCATATAACGCTCCAACAACAGATCGTCTAAATTTTGAAATTTTGATATAAGCCAACCTGCGCGTTCTCGCAGTAATTCTGCGTAAGCGGTATTTAAAAGTCCCAGAAAAGCAACAGTTAAATTTGTAGAGTTATAAGTTATTCCAAACTTATCAAAGTTTTTAGATAAAAGTTCTCGAGAAAACATTTGATTGAGGCCAGTCTGAATTAAATCGCGCTTAACTAGCAGCTCACTGCTGCGATACGGAACAGCTGGATGTAAACTTTTGGGTCCTCCCAGAACATCACCAGAATGTACTATCAAATAATCATAAGAAATTAGACGTTGCAGATCGCATCTATGGCCATCCGCCGCTGCCAACACAAAAAGAAGCCGTAGCCCGCACTCTAGAGGTGAATTGAACGGTCGATCATAGCGGGGGCGGCCCTTAGCTGCTACTCGCACCATTGGACAAGGCCTTCATTAGCCATCTGATGGCACATGCCCTCGCGATCATTTGCGAGTACATGCGGCGCCAAAGCGTGGCTGCCTAACTGAATCGACTGCGAGCCTTTCACAGTATTAAGAAGACGTTGATAACCCGACGCAGCTATGTCACTATACCAGTGATATAAGCTATTCCCAAACTCATCGAGCAAAGTCTCGAAAAATCTTACATCTGCCATTTGGTCGCGAGCAAGTTCTTTTAGTCCTTCTGTAGAGTAGAAAGTTATTCTAGATCGATCAAATAGTTTCCGATATTTATCAATATGGCTAAACTCTTTGTGTGACAAAACGGGCGCGCCCATCTGTTCGCCGATTACCGCAAACAACTGCGTTACGTATCCAGTCTCGCCGGGCGTGACCTCCGAAGGTGGCGATGGGGGGACCGCGCGGTCAATGAGCGGTGCCCCAAATACAGTTAGGTGATAGCGTGTTTGAGCGTGCTCCTTTAGCAATTCGAGAGGCTGTTTCGCTCTAAAAATACTAAAGTCAAAATTATTAATATACTCTTTTAATTCGACACTAAGATCTACTGGTTGCTTCCGAATTTCATCGCGACAATGCTTGTCCCAATTAGTAATTATAAAACTACGGAGCTTTTCTGGCGCATCAATCAAATCTTGAAACGGCGACGTAACCCCCTTATGGGTCACAAAAACATACTGCTCCGGTACGGTATAGTCGCCTCGATGCGTATAGAAAATCACTTTCCCGATTTCGGCTGCTGCGATTCCAGCGCCTAGGGCTGCACCATAGTGTTTGCACTGGTATAGCCTCCACCGCCGCCTCAGAACTTTTGTCTGATCGAGCCACGCGAGGACATCGCGCCCTTTGTCGCCAGCGCCGCCACGTTGCTGGACCTCGACGATCTCTGGAACCTTTATCGCAAGATAATCGGAGACCCACTCCAGCGTAAATCGCTCGAATTCTGCTGCGCTGAATTGAGCTAGAGCGGCTGCCGATCACGCGGAGTCGGGCTGGGTTTTCACACGCGGGCTGATCTGATTCCCTGTCTGCTTTCGACAGGAGGGTCGATGTCGTCGCCGTTGTCGTCCGATCTGCGTGAGCGCGTCG
>NZ_VRVE01000145.1:0-4535 GCF_008040035.1 Methylobacterium sp. WL9 | reverse complement strand
GCCCACCTCCCCTTTGCCCGCCTCGCCTTTGCCCGCCACGAGAATAGGCCGCGATCAGGTTCAGGCTTTCCGCTCTTCGGGCTTTGCGGATTGGGAGAGAAGAGGCCAGGAGGCCTCCCCCCCGCAGATGCGGGCTCGCGCGCTGTCGACGGCGCCCGACCTGCAACAGGCACCGGCCGAGCCCACCGGCCACGAAAAATTCGACGGCAAGCCGCAGAGCGGGTTCCAGACGGTGCAGACCGCACCGGTCTCGACCTTCTCGATCGACGTGGACACCGCCTCCTACGGCTTCGTCCGCGCCAGCCTCGCCCGCGACACCCTCCCCCCGCCGGCCGCCGTGCGGACCGAGGAGCTGATCAACTACTTCCCCTACGGCTATCCTGCCCCCGAGAACCGCGAGACGCCGTTCCGGGTCACGGCCAGCGTGTTTCCGAGCCCCTGGGCCGAGGGCCGCAAGATCGTCCGCGTCGGGATCAAGGGCTACGCGCTCCAGGCCGAGGCGCGCCCGAAGGCTAACCTCGTCTTCCTCGTCGACACCTCGGGTTCGATGAACGGCCCGAACCGTCTACCGCTGGTGAAGCGCTCCCTGGCCCTGCTGCTGACGCAGCTCGACGCGCGGGACCGCGTCGCCATCGTCACGTACGCCGGACAGGCCGGCACGGTGCTGGAGCCGACGGCGGCGAGCGATAAGCAGACGATCCTGTCCGCCATCGAAGGGCTGGGAGCGGGAGGCTCGACGGCCGGGGGCGAAGGCCTGCGGCAGGCCTATGCCCTGGCCGAGCGCAATTTCGACCCGTCCGCGGTCAACCGGGTGATGCTCGCCACAGACGGCGACTTCAACGTCGGCATCACCGACCGGGACGAGCTGAAGGGCTTCGTCGAGCGCAAGCGCGAGACCGGCATCTTCCTCTCGGTGCTCGGCTTCGGCATGGGCAACACCAACGATTCGCTGATGCAGGCGCTCGCCCAGAACGGCAACGGCACGGCCGCCACCATCGACACCCTCAACGAGGCCCGCAAGGTCTTGGTCGAGGAGGCGACGGCGACGCTGTTCCCCATCGCCAAGGACGTGAAGATCCAGGTCGAGTTCAATCCGGCCGCCGTCGCCGAGTACCGCCTGATTGGCTACGAGACCCGCGCCCTGAACCGCGAGGATTTTGAGAACGACCGGGTCGATGCAGGCGAGGTCGGTTCGGGCCAGACCGCCACCGCCCTCTACGAGATCGTCCCCGTCGGCGGACCGCGCACGGTCCCGCCCCTGCGCTACGGCGCGGCCAAGCCCGAGTCCGCCGCGTCGGCCGGCGACTACGCCTTCGTGAAGATCCGCTACAAGCGCCCGGACCAGGACGTCAGCCAGCTCATCGAGACGCCGGTCGGCCCGGCCGTCGAGCAGCCGAGTTTCGACAAGGCGGACGACGACGCGCGCTTCGCCACCGCCGTCGCCGGCTTCGGCGAGATTCTTCGGAATGGCCGCTGGACCGGCCGCTTCGGCCTCGACGACGTGATCAAGATCGCGACGTCCGCGCGGGGCGAGGACCCCTACGGCTACCGCTCCGAGTTCGTACAGCTCGTGCGCGCCGCCAAGACCGCGCAGGCGCTGCGCTCGTCGCGACCGTGAGATTACTCGCCCTCCCCCGCCGGCTTCGGCAGGGCGGGGGCGAGCGGCGAGATGCGCAGAGACGTGATCCGGTTCTTCGCCTTGCGCACCACGTGGAAGCGAAACCCGTGAAAGTTGAAGGCGGTGCCCGTGTCGGGGATCGCCCGAGCCTCGTGGATGACGAGGCCGGCGATGGTGGTGGCCTCCTCGTCCGGCAGGCTCCAATCCATGGCACGGTTGAGGTCGCGGATCGGCACGCCGCCGTCGACCGTCACCGAGCCGTCGGGCTGGGGCCGCACGCCAGACACCGCCACATCGTGCTCGTCGGCGATGTCGCCGACGATCTCCTCCAGGATGTCTTCGAGGGTGACGAGGCCCATCACCTCGCCATACTCGTCGACGGCGAGGGCGAAATGCGTCTTGCGGGCGAGGAAGGCCTTGAGCTGGTCGCGCAGCGAGGTCGTATCCGGCACGAACCAAGTCTCCAGCGCCAGTTCCTCGACCTTGAGCCGGGCCGGGTCGCCGCCGGCGGCGTCGAGCGCCCGCAACAGGTCCTTGGCGTGCAGCACGCCGACGATGTTCTCGTGCTTGTCCCGCCACAGCGGCATGCGGGTATAGGGCGAGGCCAGCACCTCGCGCACGATGTCCTCGGACGGAAGGTCGGCATTGATGGTGCGCATCTTGGTGCGGTGGACCATCACCTCCGAGACGCTGAGTTCGTTGAGGTCGAGCAGCCCGCCGAGCATGTCGCGCTCGGACTTTTCCACGCCGCCCTCGCGGTGAAGCAGCGCCACCTGCCCGCGGATCTCCTCCGTCGCCGAGAGGATCGAACCGTGGACGCCGATCGCGATGCCGAAGGGCTTCAGGATCGCCCGGACGATCGCCTCGGTCGCCACCGCCAGCGGTCCGAGCAGTACGACGGCGAAGGCGACGGGCCGCGCCATCAGCAGCGCGATCCGGTCGGGATTGGTGATGGCGAGCGTCTTCGGCAGCACTTCGGCGAAGACGATGACGAGCACGGACATCGCCACGGTGGCGTAGATCACGCCGCTACTGCCGAACAGCGTCGTGAGCACGCTGGTGGTGAAGGCGGAGGCGCCGATCGCCACCACGTTGTAACCGATCAGCATCGCGCCGATGAAGCGCTCGCGGATCGCCAGGATGCGGTTGACGATGGCCGCCTGCCGGTTGCCGGAACTCTCCAGCGAATGCATCCGCGCCCGTGACGCCGCGGTGAAGGCCGTCTCGGCCCCGGCGAAGAAGGCCGAGAGCAGCAGCGAGATCACGACGATGCTCGCTGCCAGCCAGACGTCGCTGTGGTCGTTCATGAACTAGATCGTTCCCGCGGGCTGCATGCGTGGCACCGTGGAATGTGCTCTAGCAGCGGCATGGCCGGCCCGGAACCGAGAGCGCAGTGTGGCCCCACCTCATGTCACGCTCTGGCCTGATCGTCGGTGCCGCCGCCCGCCTCGGCGGCCCGGCGCACCCACGCCCCCTCCGTCCGCGGACACCCGTGCATCGCTGCAGATCATCATGACACACCCGGTATCGTCACGGGATTGCGGGCAGCATGCCGAAACCGTTGAACGACAATCTCGTCGTCTCCAACGAAATAGTCGATCAGGTACGGATAGGGCGTGAGAAACACGCGACGCACCCGCGCAATCGTTGTCCGCTTTCCAGCCTGCGAGTGCTGCCGGATCAAGATAAAAATCTCCGAAATCCGTGCCTCGACACGTGATGCGCCTTGCGGAGATACGGTAGAAATATCGCTTAAAATCCTGTCGATCTGTCGCAGAGCGTGCTTCTGAATACGAAGCTTCACGCGCGATACTTGGACAGGACAGCCTCGACCTCGGCGGCCGTCGCAAACTCGCCGCGCGCCATTTCGGCCTGCGCTTCGATCAGGTCGGCCTCCTCCTCGGGAGTGAGCTGGTACACACCCTCTCCGTCGTCCCCTGCGAGACGCAACAGGACGCGCGCGAACTCGTCCTGCGTTTCGACCGGAAGAGCGCGAACGCGCTCGAAGGCCTGTTCGAGAAGCTGCGTCATGCCGACATTATGCTCCTGATGTCCGCCGACACAAACATGTGCCTGCTCAAACGAACCGGAAGGAATCCAACCGACACGCTATCCAGGCCCTAAATTGCCCGCGCCGCCCGGCCCGGCGGCTGGCTGCAGACCGTTGGTGCCTTCAGGCACCCCCCCCGCCAGCGTCCCCGGCAACGCGATCCGAACGCTCAAGCCCCCGCCAACCCGGTTCTCCAGCGTCAGCCGTCCGTCATGCGCCTCGACGATGGCCAGCACGATCGACAGGCCGAGGCCGAAGCCGGTCTCCTCGTTGAGGTTCCGGGCGCGGTCGCCGCGCACGAAGGGCTGAAGCATCGCGTGGCGCTCCGCCTCCGGAATGCCCGGCCCGTCGTCGGCCACGGCGATGGCGACGCCGGTGGCGGATTTCTCCACCGAGAGCCGGGCAGAGCCGGCGTATTTCACGGCGTTGTCGACGAGGTTGGCGACGGCGCGCTGCAGGTCCTCGGGATGCGCCCGAACCAGGACGTGGCGTGCCTGCGCCATGCGCACGTCGGCGCCGATGTCCGAAAAGTCGTCGCAGACGGTCTGGACCAGGGAGGCGATGTCGATCAGCGGCTTCTCCGTGTCCGAGCCACCGTCGGCGCCGCGCTCGTCGCGGGCATAGGCGAGCGCCGCCTCGACCAGCGCGTTCATCTGGTCGAGATCGCGCAGGGTGCGCTCGCGGGTGTGCTCGTCCTCGATGAATTCGGCGCGCAGGCGCAGACGGGTGATCGGTGTGCGCAGGTCGTGGCTGATCGCGGCGAGCATCTGCGTGCGGTCGTCGATGAGGCGGTTCACGCGAGCGCGCATCCGGTCGAGGGCGCCGGCCAGCGCCAGCACCTCCTGCGGCCCGCGCCGCGGCAGGGGC
>NZ_VRVE01000144.1:0-4621 GCF_008040035.1 Methylobacterium sp. WL9 | reverse complement strand
GTGCGGCGCTCCGCCCAGGCCGAGGCCGGATCGGCGCGGGGGCGGTCCGGCGACGGCCTCTCCGCCCCTCTCTCCCCCCCAAAACCTCACCCCGAGATGCCGGAGCGCGGCGGAGGCCTCGAAGGGTCCTCCCGTTCGCTCCGTGACGTCTGGAAAACCCTTCGAGGCCCGCCGGCGCGGGCACCTCGGGGTGAGGTGGCGGGTGGGGGACGGCGAGCGGCTTCGGAGCCGCTTCGCTCAAGCGTGAGGCGCGCCGAAAAACCCCCGAGATTGGACTATCCGCGGATCCGCATGGCCGGCTCGATCGGGTTCCTGGGGGCGAACCTCGCCGGGGGCGCGCTGCTCGGGTGGCTCGGCGAAGCCTTCGCGGTGCCCCTCCTGCTCACCGGGCTGGCGCTGATCGCCTCGGCCGTCGCCTTTTTCAGCTGGAACGAGGTGGAACACGTGGAAAAGGCGTTCCACCCCACGGCGCGCCCGCGCCTGCCCCGGGTGCTGTGGCTGGCCATCGCCGCGGCGGCGCTGATCCAGGCGAGCCACGCGGCGCTCTACGCCTTCGGCGCCATCGCCTGGAGCACGGCGGGGGTGCCGGGGGCCTGGATCGGCGCGCTCTGGGCCATCGGCGTCGCCGCGGAGATTGTGCTGTTCGCGGTGATCGGAAAGCTGCCGGCGGCCTGGCGCTCGCCGTTCCGGCTGCTGGCGCTCGGCGGGGTCGCGGCGGTGCTGCGCGCCCTCGGCATGGCCCTCGCCGGCGATGGCCTGCCCGCCCTCGCGGCCCTGCAGATGCTCCACGCCTTCAGCTTCGGCGCCACGCATTTCGGGGCGATGAACGCGGTGTCGGCCCTCGCCCCGGACGGCGCCCGCGGCCGGGCACAGGGCACGCTCAGCTCGGCGACGGCGCTCTGCTCGGCCATCGCCACCCTGGGCTGCGGCATCGTCTATCGCAGCGCCGGGCCGGCGACGACCTTCGCCCTGATGGCGCCGATCGCCCTGGCCGGCCTCGGCCTCGTCGGGCTCGGCCTGCAGGCGCGGCGTTCGTCGGCACGGGCCTTGGCCCCGTAGCATTGGCCGGGAGCGCATCCCGGCATGCGCCGGGTCTATCCGCGGCATATGCCAGGGCCGGCATCGGGCAAGACACGCTTTGGTCACCATGATGCCCTCAGATGGGCGCTCATCCGCGTCCCGCGGGACCGAATCGGAGTGTTTTTCGTGCTGATCGAAGCCGGCACAGCCAACCCCGACGCGGCCGGCGCCGACATCGCCGGCGAGCGCGTGGCCCTGCGCGGCCGCTGGACCGCCGACCAGGGCCCCGGCGTCGAGCGCAGCGCCGCCGCGATCCTCGCGCACGGCGCAGCGCAGGCGGTCCTGATCGACCTCGCCGGCATCACCCGGCTCGACACGCTCGGCGCCTGGGTGCTGGAGCGCACCCGCGCCGAGATCGAGGCCGCAGGCGGCCGCCTCGCCTATGCCAACCCACGGGCGGAACACAGGATTCTGCTCGGCGAGGTGGCGCTCCGCCCGGCCGATCCGCCGGCGAAGGAGCGCGTCGGCCGCGTCTTCGGCGCCCTCGATGCGGTGGGCCGCAACGTCGTTTCCACAGGCCGCGAGATCCTCGCCGGCCTGTCCTTCCTCGGCGAGGTCATCGCCGCGATCGGCCGGGTGGCGGCGCGGCCCTCGAGCTTCCGCTTCACCGCGCTGGTCAACCAGCTCGAGGCCATCGCCTTCCGCGGTGTGCCGATCATCGCGCTGATCTCGTTCCTCGTCGGCGGCATCGTCGCGCAGCAGGGCATCATCCAGTTGCAGCGCTTCGGGGCGCAGAGCTTCGTCGTGAACCTCATCGGCATCCTGGTGCTGCGCGAGCTCGGCGTGCTGCTCACCTCGATCATGGTGGCCGGCCGCTCCGGCTCGGCCTTCACCGCCGAGATCGGCTCGATGCGCATGCGCGAGGAGGTCGACGCGCTGCGGGTCATGGGCCTCGACCCGATCGAAATCCTGATCGTTCCCCGTATCTTAGCCCTGATGATCGGCCTGCCGATCCTCGCCTTCCTCGCCAACCTCGCGGCACTGGCCGGCGGCGGCGTCACCGCGCTGATCTATGGCGGCCTGACCGTCGACGGCTTTCTCTCGCGGCTGCAGGCGGCGGTGTCCGAGCACCATCTCTGGGTCGGCCTCCTCAAGGCGCCGTTCATGGCGCTCACCATCGGCATCATCGCGACGATCGAGGGCTTCGCCGTGGAGGGCTCGGCCGAGTCGCTCGGACGCCACGTCACCGCCTCAGTCGTCAAGTCTATCTTCATGGTCATCGTGCTTGATGGATTGTTCGCGGTGTTCTTCGCCGCGGTCGAATTCTGAGCGAAATCAGCGCCTTGAACGCCGAACCCAACGGCATCGCAGCTTCACCCGAGGCCGCCCTGCGGGGCGCCTCGCCGGAATCGGGACACATCGTGACGTCTTCTCCTCGCCAACCGGGCCGGGACGCCATCATCCGCGTGCGCGATCTCGTGGTGGGATTCGGCGCGCGCGACGTGATGAAGGGGCTCGACCTCGACATTTATCGCGGTGAGATTCTGGGGTTCGTCGGTCCCTCGGGGCAGGGCAAGTCGGTGCTCACCCGCACCATCCTCGGCCTCGTCACCAAGCGCTCCGGCACCATCGAGATCTTCGGCGAGAACGTCGACGGGCTGACGCTGGCGCGCCGCCGCGAGCTCGAGAAGCGCTGGGGCGTGCTGTTCCAGCAGGGCGCGCTGTTCTCCGGCCTCACCGTCAAGCAGAACATCCAGATGCCGATGCGCGAGCATCTCGACCTGTCCGAGCGCCTGCTCGACGAGTTCGCCCGGCTCAAGATCGAGATGGTCGGCCTCAAGCCCGACGCCGCCGACAAGCTGCCCTCCGAACTCTCCGGCGGCATGATCAAGCGCGCGGCTTTGGCCCGCTCCCTGGCGCTAGATCCCGAGATCCTGTTCCTCGACGAGCCGACCTCCGGCCTCGATCCGATCGGCGCCGGCGAGTTCGACGAGCTCGTCGCCACGCTCAAGCAGACGCTCGGGCTCACGGTCTTCATGGTCACGCACGATCTCGACAGCCTCTACACCGCCTGCGACCGGATCGCGGCCTTGGGCGACGGCAAGATCATCGCCGAGGGCCCGATCGAGGCGATGCTCGCGAGTGACCACCCCTGGCTGCGCTCTTACTTCCACGGCAAGCGTGCCCGGGCGATCGTGCCGAACCCCGCCAAGCAGAACCGGAATGCGGTCCATGCGTGAGCGCACCCTGCGTGCCGACGCGCACGCCACATTCGCCGCCCATCGTGAAAAGGCCTGACCGATGGAGACCCGTGCCAACTACGCCCTGATCGGCGCCTTCACGATTGCCGTCGTGCTCGCCGGCTTCGGCTTCGCATTCTGGCTGCATGGCGGCTCCCGCAGCGATACGGCCCAAGCGATCCGCATCGTTTTTTCCGGCAGCGTCGGCGGACTCGCCAAGGGCTCGACCGTGTCGTTCAACGGCATCAAGGTGGGCGAGGCCACGGACGTGCACCTGCTGCCGCAGGACCCGCGCCGGGTCGTCGCCACCGTTGAAGTGCTGCCGACGACGCCGCTGCGCGCCGACACCCGCGCCCGGCTCGACTCGGCGATGCTCACCGGCGTCTCGCAGATCTCGCTGTCCGGCGGCAGCGCCGACGCGCCGCCGCTCAAGGCCGGCGCCAACGACACGATGCCGACCATCTTCGCAGATTCCTCCGACATCCAGGACATGATGGCTGCCGCCCGCCAGATCGCACAGCGGGCCGACGACATGCTGCAACGTCTCGACAAGGTGATCGCCGGCAACGAGGGCGCCATCAACCGCACGCTCGCCAACGTGGAGACCTTCTCGAAGACGCTTGCCGATGCCGGCCCGGCCATCGGCGCGCTCGTCCAGGCGATCGACGGCCAGAAACTCAACCGGGTGATCGACAACGTCGACCGCTTCTCCACGGCGATGGCGAATTCGAGCCCGAACATCGAGGCCGGCCTCGGCGACGCCCGCACGATGATGGCCAAGCTCAACGCCTCGGCCGACAAGATCGACGCCGTGCTCGCCGGGGCCCAGGGCTTCCTCGGCTCGGCCTCGGGCCAGCAGGGCTCGTCCACCTTCGCAGAGATCCGCGAGGCCGCGATCTCGGTCCGCGACGCCGGCAAGGCCTTCCGCCTGCTCTCGGAAAACCTCGACAAGCGCACCGCCACCATCTCGACGAGCGTGAGCCGTCTCAGCGGGTCGAGCCGCCGCGAGGTCGAGGCGCTGGCGAGCGACGGCCAGCGCACGCTGAACACCCTCAGCCGTGCCGCCAAGAGTCTGGAGCGCGACCCGTCGCAGGTAATCTTCGGCGGAAAGCCGTCGTTGCCGGAATACAACGGTGGACGCTGAACACAACCGTAGCGGACGAATGTGCCGCGCCGCACGGGCACCGGAAGAGCTTTGCCGTAGTTTGACCCCGGTGGGCCGCCTCCCGGCCCGGAGACACGACGTGTTCGCGCTGATGACGACGGCCTCGACTTCCGGCACAGCCGCGACCCGGCGCGTCTCCGCGCGGTTCCGGCCTGCCGGCCTCGCCCTGGCGGCGGTGCTGAGCTCGGGCCTCGCC
>NZ_VRVE01000143.1:0-4642 GCF_008040035.1 Methylobacterium sp. WL9 | reverse complement strand
GGGCGCATCGGGTGGGAGACATATCCCCAGATCTGTTCGGTTGCATGTCCGCGCCGGCGACACTGTTTCGGAATCGTGTCGCGAGAGACACAGGCTGCGCCCCTCGGCGGCCCGCCCCCCCTTCTCCCCTTTCGCGGCACCCCGCTGCAGCCGTAAGCTCGGCCTTAATCCACGGTGAGGCGTGCAGGTTGATTCAGCCGCCGCGCGCACCGTCCGACATATTCGCGAAAGAGACCTGATGCCTTCGAGGCTCGCAAAGCCGCGATCTGCCCTGCGCCTCGCCCTTGCGGCGATGCTGCTCGCCTCCGTAGCCGGCTGCGGCGAGGTCGTGCTGACCGACGGCGGCTCGCTGTCGCGCCGGGACCGGCTGTCCGGCAGCGACGCTGTCGCCTCCGATTCGCGCCTCTATGCCGACCAGGGCGCACTGGCGCGCACCCGCACCGTCCGGATCATCCCGACCGCCTTCACCGGCAGCATCCCCGGCGGCGAATTCCTCACCCCGGAGCAGCGCCGCCTCACCGCGAACGCCGCGGACCGGGCGATGTGCTACGAGCTGTCGCTGAAGTACGACGTCGTCTCGACCCCGGACGCCGACCTCACCGTGCGCTCGCGGGTGACGCGGGTCGATCCGACCGACCTGCTCGGGGCCGGCTCGACCATCGGCCTCTCGGCCGCGATCACCATCGCCGGCCAAGTCGGCGTGGGCGCAGCCGAGGGCCTCGGCCGCATTCCGGTCCCCCGTATCCCGATCGGGCTCGGCAGCCTCACGGTGGAAGCCGAGGCGGTGGACCGCCACCGCCAGCAGCGCGCTGCGATGATCTGGGGCGGTGCCGCGAATTCCTTCACCAGCCAGCCGCGCTTCTCGAAGGACAGCGACCCCTACGATCTCGCCGGAGAGTTCGGCCAGGATTTCGGCTTCTTCCTCGCCACCGGCAAGGATCCGTTCAAGTCGGAGCTGTTCATCCCGAACTGGAACCGCATCCGCGTGACGATCCTCGGCGAGGCGCCCCTCGACCCCGATTGCGCGGCCTACGGCCGAGCCCCGGGCATCGACGGCATCCTGACCGACTATATCGGCCTGCCGCCGGAATACGGCGACAAGGGACAGGACGCCCGCTTCAACTGAGCGGCGGTCTGCGTCCAGCGGGGATCGGGGCCGCTTCCGGCGCGGCCGGTTCGCGGCTTATCCCGCTGCATTGCGGCATTCGCGTCTTTGCGCGAGCCGCACCCCCATGATAACGGCACGTGCCAATCCGAAGCGCCAATCTGCTCGTCACGAGCCCGGCGCTCACATGACAAAGCGGAGTTGGCACATGGCCCTGATCAGCGCGGATACCATCATCGAGGGGCTGACCTTCGACGATGTGCTGCTGCGCCCGGCCGCCTCCTCCGTGATGCCCGGCGAGGTCGACATCGCCTCGCGGCTGACCCGGACGATCGCGCTGAAGCTGCCGATCGTCTCCTCGGCCATGGACACGGTGACGGAAGCGCCGATGGCGATCGCCATGGCGCAGAACGGGGGGCTGGGCGTCATCCACCGCAACCTCGAGCCGCATGAGCAGGCCGAGCAGGTCCGCCTCGTCAAGAAATACGAGTCGGGCATGGTGCTCAACCCGATCACCATCCATCCCGACGAGCCCCTCGCCGCCGCCTTCTCGGTGATGAAGGAGAACCGCATCTCCGGCATCCCGGTGGTGGAGCGCGGCCCCAACGGCTCGCGCGGCAAGCTCGTCGGCATCCTGACGAACCGCGACTGCCGCTTCGCCACCAACACCGCCCAGCCCGTCTCCGAACTGATGACGAAGGACCGGCTCATCACCGTGCGCGAGGGCGTGACGCAGGACGAGGCCAAGCGCCTGCTGCACCAGTTCCGCATCGAGAAGCTGCTGGTGGTCGACGACCATTACCGCTGCATCGGCCTGATCACGGTCAAGGACATCGAGAAGCAGGTCGCCTACCCGCACGCCGTCAAGGACGAGCAGGGGCGCCTGCGCGTCGCCGCCGCCACCACCACGGGCGAGGCCGGGTTCGAGCGGGCCGAGCGGCTGATCGATGCCGGTTGCGACATCATCGTGGTCGACACCGCCCACGGCCACTCGATCAAGGTGCTCGACGCCGTGCGCCGGGTGAAGGCGCTCTCGAACGCCGTGCAGATCATCGCCGGCAATGTCGCCACCCGCGACGGCGCCCAGGCGCTGATCGATGCCGGCGCCGACGCCATCAAAGTCGGCATCGGCCCGGGCTCGATCTGCACCACCCGCATCGTCGCGGGCGTCGGCGTGCCCCAGCTCACGGCGCTGATGGAGGCCGTGGAAGCCGGCCAGAAGGCCGACGTGCCGGTGATCGCCGACGGCGGCATCAAGTACTCGGGCGACCTCGCCAAGGCGATCGCCGCCGGCGCCTCGGTGGCGATGCTGGGCAGCCTGCTCGCCGGCACCGACGAGGCCCCCGGCGACGTGTTTTTGTACCAGGGCCGTTCGTACAAGAGCTATCGCGGCATGGGCTCGGTGGGCGCCATGGCCCGCGGCTCGGCCGACCGCTACTTCCAGGCCGAGGTCAGCGACACCCACAAGCTCGTGCCCGAGGGCATCGAGGGACAGGTGCCCTACAAGGGCCCCGTCGCCGCCGTGCTCCACCAGCTCGCCGGGGGGCTTCGCGCCGCCATGGGCTATGTGGGCGCGCCGACCGTGCCAGAGCTGCAGGAGCGGGCGCAGTTCATCCGCATCACCAATGCGGGCCTGCGCGAGAGCCACGTCCACGACGTGACGATCACGCGGGAAACGCCGAACTATCCGAGCCGGTAGGCGACCACGCAGAGCGCAAGCAGACACGTTCCCCATTGCGCCTGCGCCCTCGCGCCGCACATAGACGCATGAACGGGCTCGGATCGACCCGACGATGCGGAGACATGCCATGCGGGTTCTCGTGGTCGGCGCAGGCGCCACCGGCGGTTATTTCGGGGCGCGGCTCGCCGAGGCCGGACGCGACGTCACCTTCCTGGTCCGGCCGGCGCGCGCGGAAAAGCTGGCGGCCGACGGCCTTCAGGTGCTGAGCCCAGTCGGCGACACCCGGATCGACAAACCCCAGACAGTGACGGCCGACGTGCTCGGCACGGCCGGCCGTTTCGATCTCGTGCTGCTCTCCGCCAAGGCCTACGACCTCGAAACGGCCATTGCCGACGTCGCCCCGGCCGTCGGCCCGCAGACGGCGGTGCTGCCGATCCTCAACGGCATGAACCATCTCGACGCCCTCGACGCAGCCTTCGGGGCGGAGCGGGTGCTGGGCGGCACCTGCGCCATCGTCGCCACGCTCACCAAGGCCGGCGAGATCCGCCAGATGAGCGAGTTGCACACCCTCACCTACGGCGAGCGCGACGGCACGCGTTCCGAGCGCGTCGGGGCGATCGAGGAACTGATGCAGGGCGTGAAGTTCCAGGCGCGGGCGAGCGACAAGGTTCTGCTGGAGATGTGGGAGAAGTGGGTGTTTCTGGCGACGCTCGCCGGCAGCACCACGCTGATGCGCAGCACGATCGGCGACATCGTCGGCGCGCCGGGCGGCAAGGCCTTCCTGGAAGCGCTGCACGAGGAATGCCGCGTCGTCGCCGACGCCTCCGGCTACGCACCGCGCGACAAGGTGTTCGCGGGCGCCCGCAAGATGCTCACCGCGGACGGGGCGCCGATGACCGCCTCGATGCTGCGCGACATCGAGAACGGCGCCCGGATCGAGGCCGACCACATCGTCGGCGACCTGATCGCCCGCGGCCGGACAACGGCGCCGGATTCGGCGCGGCCGCTCCTGGAGCTCGCCTACACCCACCTGCGCGCCTACCAGAACCGCCGCGAGCGCGAGGCGGCCTGATCCGGAAGGCCGGGAACCGGCCCGTGAATTCAAAAGGTTCGCCGGTCGCGCGCCTGCGCCCAATGATGCTATGTGCGGAAACGATGCTCGGCTCTGGTCCGGCATAGCCGCCCGGGATCGCCGACATGACGACCAAAGCCGAATGCCTCGCGACCCTGCGCGGCCTCATCGCGCGCAGCGAGCGCAACGAACTCGCCGACGCGCAGGCCGCGATCATCCAGTTCGCCCTGGCAGCGCCGGACCTGAAGAGCCGCACCGACGCGATGGCGGAACTGCAGACGGCGCTTGCCACCGAGATGCAGGCCGCCGGCCTCGAGCCGATGCAGGCGGCCTATCATTCCGTGGTCGAAGCCATGATCGACCGCACCCGCGATGCCGTGCTCGCCGATCCCGGCGCGGCGGCGGGCGCCTGAACGGCGCCGCTCAGTAGCGCTGGGGCGCGGGCGGACGCGGATCGCCGTATTCGAGCTGGGTCTTCGCGTCGTAGGGACGGCGCGGCGGCGGCACCGGGTCGGCGATCGACTCGGCCGGAGCCCGCGAGCAGGCCGCGGCGGCCAGCGCGAACAGGCAGGCGGCGGCGAGGGAAGACAGGGGCGACCTGGGCGACATCGGGAGCCTCGTTTTACGCAGAACGCGCGCCCGGCCGTCGACGGACGCGGCGCGCCCTCCTTGTGGGGCAGGACCAAGCCCTAAGCTCGGCCGTATCATGGCCGGGACCCGAACTAAGCGTGGCCGTATCGTGGCAGCGTCAACGAGACCTTACCGGAGTTCACCCTGACCCCTC
>NZ_VRVE01000142.1:0-4811 GCF_008040035.1 Methylobacterium sp. WL9 | reverse complement strand
TGGCAGCGGCGCGCCGACGCCGCGCGCCGCCTGCGCCAGCAGCCATCCGGCGACGCTCATCCGCGTGGCGACGACATGCCCGGCATAAACGGCGCTGGCGCTCTGCGGCAGGCGCTTCGAGAAGCGGCGGCGCACGGCCGGCGGCAGCGTGTTCCACTGCGCGTCGGAGATCAGGGCCCGGAAGCGCAGGTCGAGGAGGTCGGTCGGCGCGGGCGCGGCGGCGGACGGGAGCGGCCGGGATCTTGCGAGGGCTGTCATCGGGTCAGCCCTCCGGCTTAGAGGGCAGGAACTTCACGATGCGGCTGCCGAGCCGGATCAGCTTGGCCAGCGTCCCGTGCGGCACATGCAGCATCTGCGCGTACCAGCCCTCCATGGTCTGCGTGAAATCGAGCATCGCATTCAGCCGCCGCCGCGCCACGGCGCCGACAGCGGGATCGTCCTCGGCCTGGACCGCGCAGACACGGAGCGCCGCGATGGCCGGATCGATCTCGCGCTCCTTGCGGCCGGCGGCGATGCGCGTCGCCATCTCCCACAGGTCGGTCTCGGCGACGAAATGATCGCGCCGGTCGCCGGCCACCGGGACCCGCCGGATCAGGTTCCAGCCGGTGAGTTCCTTCAGCGAGTTCGAGACGTTGGAGCGCGCGATGCCGAGCGCGTCGGCGATCTCCTCGGCCGTCAGCGGCTTCTCGGAGAGGTAGAGCAGCGCATGGATCTGCGCGACGGAGCGGTTCACGCCCCATTGCCCACCGAGATTGCCCCAGTGCATCACGAAGCCTTCGATCGCGGCCGGCAGCTTGGATGGGACGTCTGTTATTTCTGTCATGACAGAAATAACAGACCGGATCGAGTGCCATGTCAAGCGGTCGTGCGCCGACCACCCTACCGGTAGATCCGGCCGTCAGCGCGTCTCGCCGACGCCCGCGATTACGAAGCGGATGTAATCGACGGATCGCGCGAACCGGTCGGGCGCCATGCGGTCGAGACGTCCCTCACGTGCCAGCAGGGCGTCCTCGATCACGGGCCGCCAGTCCGGCGGATAGGTCCGCAGGGCCCAGCGGCCGGCCTCGGTCTTCGAGACGATGTCGCCGGTGGCGACGGTGCGCGCGATCCGGGTGACGCCGAGCACGCCCCAGCCGAACGAGGATGCGGCCATGTCCTCGTCCGGGCGCTTGCGCGCCAGGGCTGCTTCGGCCTGCGCGATCCAGCCCATCCAGTAGCTGTTGAGGTTGGCGATCTGGAAGCGCCGCGTCGACTCGGCATCGCTGGCGATGCCGAGCTGTATCGGCTCGGGTCCCCGGACGGTGATCCCGTGCCGGGCGAGACACGTCCAGAGCAACGGATTGATCTCGAAGCAGCGCGCCTGCGCCTGAAGATCTCCCTCGACGACGAAGGTCGCATATTCGATGTCGCCCGGGATCCGGGTGAGCCGGTCCGGCGTCAGATAGATCCCGTCGAAGAACGGCGGCGCCAGCGCCGCCATCTCGGCATGGACGCGCGCGAGGCCATCCAGCTGCTCCAGGCTCGGCCCCGCCGGGACCAGCGCGACAACATCGATGTCGCTGATGCCCTCGCGATAATCGCCGAGGGCTACGGAGCCGACGAGGTACAGCCCCGTGACGAATCCGGGCGCCACCCCGTCGACCCGCGCGAGATAGGCGCGGACCGTGTCGGTGACGGAGCTCGGCAGCCCATCCACGCCTACGCCACCGAGAACCGATAGGTCGAGGTCGACATGAAGGGGGCGCCCGGCCTCAGTACGGCGGAAGGAAATTCCGGGTGGTTCGGGGCGTCGGGGAAACCTTGGGTCTCGAAGCAGACGCCATCGCCGGAGCGGTAGATGCGGCGCGAAGGGCCGGCGAGTGTGCCGTCGAGGGTGTTGCCGGTGTAGAGTTGCAGCGCCGGCTGCGTGGTGGCGACGTCGAGGCGGCGGCCGCTCACCGGGTCGAGGCAGGAGGCGGCGGGGCGCAGGACGCCCGCCTGTCCCCGGACGACGAAATTGTGGTCGTAGCCCTTGGCCCAGACGATCTGCGGGTCATCGTCGCGGATGCGCGCGCCGAGCGCCGTGGCCGTGCGAAAATCGAAGGGCGTGCCCTGCACGGAGCGGATCTCGCCGGTGGGGATCTGGTGCGCGTCGGTCGGCGTGTAGGCGTCGGAGGCGAGTTCGACCACGTGGCCCAACACGTCGCCGGAGCCTTCGCCGGCAAGGTTGAAGTAGCTGTGGTTGGTCAGGTTGAGCGGCGTCGGCTTGTCGGTCCAGGCCCGATAGTCGATGCGCAGCACCCCGTCCTCGGGCAGGCTGTAGACGACTTCGAGGTCGAGGTTGCCGGGAAAGCCCTCCTCCCCGTCGGGGCTGCGCCGCATCAGCACGACGCGCCCCGCATCCGCCGACAGGACCCGGAACAGGCGCTTGGCGAAGCCGGTCACGCCGCCGTGCAGGGTGTTCGGCGGGTCGTTGATCGGCAGTTCGTAGGCCTGCCCGTCGAGGCTGAAGCGCCCCTTGGCGATGCGGTTGGCGTAGCGGCCGGCGAGCGCGCCGAAATGCGGGCTGAGCGTTTCGTAGCCCTCGACCGTCTCAAGCCCGAGCACGACGTTGGCGAGCCGGCCCGCGCGGTCCGGCGTCTCGATCGTGGTGACGATGCCGCCGAGATCGAGGATCTGGACGCGAAAGTTTCCGCGCTCCAGCGTCAGGCGGGTGACGATCTCGCCGCCCTTGGTCTTGCCGAAGATCTCGCCTGCCATCGGTCTCTCCTGGCGCTGAGTGGACGGTCCCCGAAGCTCAGACCGCAGCCGGAACCGGCTCATCCGACAATTGCAGCCGGTGCAGCCGGGCATAGGTCCCGCCAGCTGCGACCAGCGCCTCGTGCGTGCCCGTCTCGATCACCCGGCCGGCCTCCATCACCGCGATCTGCCCGGCATCGCGCACGGTGGAGAGGCGGTGGGCGATGACCAGCGTGGTGCGGCCGCGCATCAGCCGGACGAGGGCCTCCTGCACGAGCTGCTCGGATTCGGAATCGAGGGCGCTGGTCGCCTCGTCGAGCAGCAGGATCGGCGCGTCCTTGAGGAAGGCGCGGGCGAGGGAGATGCGCTGGCGCTCGCCCCCCGAGAGCCGCCCGCCCGCCGGGCCGACGCGAAAGTCGTAGCCCTCGCTTAGGCGCGAGACGAAGCCGTGGGCGGCGGCGGCCTCGGCGGCGGCCTCGATCTCGGTCCGGCTCGCCCCCGGCCGGCCGAAGCCGATATTGGCGGCGATGGTGTCGTCGAACAGCACGACCTCCTGCGAGACCACCGAGACGGCGGCACGCAGCGAACCGATCGTCACGCCGCGGATGTCCTGGCCGTCGATGAGCACGCGGCCGTCGGTGACGTCGTAGAGACGCGGCACCAGGTTGAGCAGCGAGGATTTTCCCGAGCCCGAGCGGCCGACGAGCGCTGTCGTGGATCCGGCCCGCACCGTGAGGTCAATGCCTTCCAGGGCCGGCGCGTCCTCGCGGTAGCGGAAGCGCAGGTTTTCGAATGTGATCTCGCCCTGCGTCACCCGCAGCGGCACGGCGTCCGGCGCCTCCCGGATGGTCGGGTGTTCGTCGAGCAGGGCGAAGTAGCGGGTGAGCGCGGCGGCGGCCTCCTGCAGGATGGCGTTGAGGGTGCCCAGCGCGCGGGCGGGCTGCGCGGCAAGCAGTAGCGCGGCGACGTAGCCGGTGAAATCGCCGACGGTCTTCTCGCCCGACATGACCCGCTGGCCGACGATCACCAGCACGGCCGCGACGGCGAAGCCGCCGCCGATCTCGAGCAGCGGGTCGAGCCGGCCGCGGGCGTTGGCCGCCTTCATCTTGAGCCGGCGGACCTCGTCGAGGGCGTCCGAGGCGCGGCCCTTGAGGTAGCCCTCCAGCGAATAGGTCTTGGCGATGCGCGCGCCCTGCAGGCTCTCGCTGATGAGGCTCGCCATCAGCCCCATCTGCTCCTGCGTGTTGGTAGAGACGTGGCGCAGCTTCTTGCCGACGCGGCCGATCGGCCCGGCGACGAACGGCACGGTGATGCCGGCCACCAGCGTCAGGACCGGGTCCATCCAGACCAGGGCGATCACCAGCGCGATCAGCATGGCGATGTCGCGCAGGAGCACGGTGGAGATGCGGGTCAGCGCCTCCTTGATGAAGGCGAAATCCGTAGTGAAGCGCTGCGTGAACGAGGCGGCGCTCTCGCGCCCGAGCTGGGCCATGTCGGCCTCGATCAGGTGGGCGTAGAGCGCCCCCTGCATATCCGCCTCGACCCGCGTCACCACGCGGTTCGTCAGGATGGTCTGGCCGAACAGGGCGAAACCGCGCACGGAGGTGACCACGATGACGACGAGCGGCCCGTAGGCCAGCGCCCGCTGGTCCTTGGCGTCGAAGGCGTCGAAGGCGGCCTTGATCAGCGCCGGGTAGAGGCCCGTCGCCGCGCCGACGATAGCGATCAGCACCAGCACGACGGCGAGCGTCGCCCGGTGCGGCGAGAGCCACTCGCGCCAGAGCCGTCGCAGGAGAGGGAGGGTGTCGCCCCTCAGGAGCGGGCGCCGCGCCATGCCGGTCCAAAATCTTCCGTCGATCCGCCCCAACGGGAGAAGGGCCAGCGGTGTGTGCAGCCGCCGTCCCGCAGGATCAAGCGAAACCCGAAGAGATCAGTCGTCGTCCCGGCCCCCCGGCCCGTCGCGCTCGCCCTTGCGATGGTGCCAGCCGCCGCCATGCGGGCGCATCGGGCGGGCCAGGATCGCGGCGCGGCGCTTCTGGCCGTCGTCGAGGGTGGCGTAGAGCGGCGCGGTGGCGTCGGCGAGCTTCCGGAGC
>NZ_VRVE01000141.1:0-4827 GCF_008040035.1 Methylobacterium sp. WL9 | reverse complement strand
GGTCTCCAGCGTGCCTGAGGTTCGGACCGCGCTTCTGTCGTGGCAGCGCCGCTTCGCCGGCGGCGAGGCCGGCGCGGTGCTCGACGGACGCGACATCGGCACGGTGATCTGCCCCGACGCGCGGGTGAAGCTGTTCATCACGGCCTCGCCCGAGGAACGCGCCCGCCGCCGCCACCGCGAACTCGCCGGCCGAGGCGAGGAGACGACGCTGGCCGCGATCCTCGCCGACATCCGCGCCCGCGACGCGCGCGATTCTTCGCGCAGCGCCGCGCCGCTCAAAGCCGCAGAGGACGCCGTACGCCTCGACACCACGGAACTCGATGCGGAGGAGGCCTTCGCCGCCGCCCGCGACGTGGTGGACAGGGCACGCGAGCACTGAAATCTCTGCCCGGAAAATTGCCGCCGGATTCAAAAAGTCCGATATAAACCAATATCTTAAATCATCCGCTCGGATACAATATCCGAGCCGATTCTTTAGCGGGCTTCGAACGGAAGCGTACGATTTCGACCGCTCGATATCATTGTTTTGCCATTCCCATGTGCGCTTTGCATGGGGATGGCCATAGATCAGCGGCCAGCCAAAGTTGCATACATATGAAATTCCGATAGATTAATCTCGACTGTGGGCCCAATACTTCGTGCCACGGTGCCATGGTTTACGCAGATTTGCCCCAGCCCGTGGAGAGGCAAGGTTGGCCCGGTATTTCTTCGATCTGAACGACGGATCCGATATCCCGGACGAGATAGGTCGCGAGATCGCCGACCTCGCCGCCCTGCGCCGGGAGGCTCTGCGGGTGATGACGTCGCTCACGGCGGCCGAAGCCGAGGATGCGAAGGATACCACGTTGGTGATGACGGTTCGAGACGAAGCGGGCAGGACGCCGCTCAAGGTCCGTCTGGTGTGTCAGGTTGAGGAATTTTAGAACCTTCGCGCGGCTGTTTGGCCAACTCGAGGGCGATCATTTCGAGGAGGACGCGAAGACGGAAGCTTTCTCGCTCTCCCAGATCGTCCATGACCAAGGCGATATTACGCGAGATTTCCGCGACGATACGATCGTCGGCATGTGTCATCGGGCTACCCGCAACTGCCGCGTAAGCCTGGGGCGAAAGTGCAGGACTCTCTCAGCCGCCGACGCCCGGGAATATCGGCCCACAATTGCTATGCCGTATACCATACATAACAATCGTGCAACTACGAATTGTTGACACTGCGACTGCTCGGTTGGCTGCGGCACAACTCGAGAGCTTGGCAAAAGAAGTCTTCGGCACCAGGGAATCGCCGAATATTGGACCCAGACGGCAAACGTGTAGGCCACCCGATCACGGATGGCCGCGATACGATATTCGGGCCATGGCGACGGTACTCCGCGCGGCCGCGTCCGTCATGCCGCTCCGATCAGGCGTGCGTACTCGGCCTCCGCCACGCCGTAGGAATCGCCGGCTGCCGCTTCCAGGCCGGCCCGGTCGAGCACTTCGATCCGGCCACGACGGGCCCGGATGAGCTGGTTGCCTTCGATCACTTGGATCGCCACCGTGACGCTCGACCGCTGAACGCCGAGCATGATCCCGAGAAACTCGTGCGTGACCGCGAGTTCACTGCCGCCGAGACGGTCCTGGCACATCAGGAGCCAACGGGCGAGGCGTGTGTCGAGCGTGTGGCTGAGATTGGCGTAGGCCGTCTGTGCCGTCTGGATCAGCAAGGTATGGATGAAGCTCAGGAAGAGCTTCTCCAGGCTTCTGCTCGCTCGCGTCGCAGCCTGAAACGCGTCGACGCCGATGCTCAAACCATGTCCGGCAGCCTGCACGAAATGCGCGTCGGGCGTCCGGTCGCCGGCCAGAAGAATGGGTACGGCGCCGACGAGGCCCTCGTTGCCGATCAGCCCGGTCTCGGCCTGACGCCCCTGCCGTCCCGCGACGATCGAAACGAAACCGCTCTCCGGGAAAACCAGATCGCGGATCGGCTCATGCGGCGAGATCAGCGACAGTTTGAGATCGAGTTGGACAGGGACCAGATGCGGCTCGAGCAACGCGAAGTCGGACGGGTTGCAGTGCCGGAGAAGGCGGTTCCTGACGGAGGGCTGCACGGACACGGTGAACTCTTTCCAACAAGAGAAAAAGCTCGCGCTGTCTCTCGGACGTCCGCGCCAACGAGTGTCGAAGACGGCATCGCTTTTTAGGATTTTTCTCGCCCCGGCAAGATAACCGCATGTCTTTGTCGGGTACCCGACGAAATTCCTGAGTAAGTTTACATCTTTCGATTTCGGTTCGTCTGGGATATAGTCATTACTTACCAGATTGTAAGAGATTTATTTTACAATCTTGAAGTCGTTTTCGATACCAGATCCCGCAAAATCAAGAGGACTTTCCGTCAATCGACATTACGATTGGCGAAGCTCCCGCACATCGTGCTGCCACGCGTGGCATCTTCGGATCCAGCGGATCCTTTCGAAGCCGCGCATTTCTGGAGATGGTGCGCCACGATCTGCATCGGACGACTAAGCTTTACTTGACCGGAGACGTCTGAGCGCATCCCCCAGCGCGACGGCAGCGTCCTTCGCCGCCGGGAGCGACCTGAAGACCGGGGCGAGCGCAGCCCGTCGGATCTGTGCGGTGACGTCACCATCGAGAGGATTGAGCCGCCCAGACGTGACCCGGGACATTGAGCCCGGCGGCTCCAAGTGTCGGCTTCGACTTGCTTTCGTTCGAAGATCCGACATCCGCCGGTTCGGAAAGTGCGCTGTGAGGATGTCGACGATTCAGCCAAGCAGACCGTCATCGACGACCCCCCGATCGTGGCCGGCGATCGCATCGTTCGTCTGCTCGGAGCGATGCATTCCGGCGCCGAACGGCGCGAGACCACCATCCGACGAGATATAAGCCGGCTTGTTGAATGACGGCACGACACGACTGGTCCGCCGGGCCAACCGACATCAGACAAGATTCGTTTTGCAGTCCGACGACATCACGCCTTTTGCAAAAGTTTCGCTCGAACCGAGCCTAGTAATCCCTTTAGCACATTATATTTCATCCGTCCGTTATTTTGACGCTTATTTTCAAAATACCCACTTATATTCGAAATATGACGCAGAAAATCGAAAATCCGCTCGGCTGTTTACCGGATCGGGTCTCGAATCGACGTTGTTTCGAGACTTGGCGGCGGCTTCCAGGCACCCCGCGATCGGGAGCCGGTGGCGCTGTACAGCGCGGACTTCGCGATCAGGCGCCATAGCGGCCCGTCATCGATCGCAGGGTTCGGACCCATGGCGGTTCGGGCCGGGCAGGCCGCGCCGGCCGAAGGTCTCCGATAGGAACCAGAGCGAGGCGACAAGCGTGGCCAGGGTGTAGGTCACCACGGCGACCGGGTGGGCGTCGGCCTGCGTCTCGACCGGCAGGACGCCGAGCGCCGTCAGCGCCAAGGGGAGCGACAGCCACCAGCCCGTACGGCCGCGATCATGCAGCCTGCGGACCGTCTGGGCGAGGCTCGCGAGCCAGAGCGCGACGATGCAGCCCATCGCCGCGAACGCTCCCGCGCGCCAACCCTGCGCTCCGAGGGCGATCGCGGCGCAGAACAGGACCGCCGACAGCAGAAGCAGGCGTATCACGCGCCGCCCATAGGCCCGGCGCGACAGCCGTCCGCGCGGGTCGAACCAGGCCGTGATCCGGGCGGCGCTCACGCCCTCACGTGCCCCTTGGCTTGGCCCGCCGCGTCGGGGCTTCCGAGAGCGGGTCCTCGGGCCAGGGGTGGCGCGGATAGCGTCCGCGCATCTCGGAGCGCACCGAGGCCCAGGATCCGCGCCAGAAGCCGGGCAGGTCGCGGGTGATCTGCAGCGGGCGATGGGCCGGGGAGAGCAGGTGGAGCACCACCGGCACCCGGCCGCCGCCGAGGCTCGGATGCCGGTCGAGGCCGAACAGCTCCTGCACCCGCACCGCCAACACCGGCTCCGGGCCCGATTCGTAATCGATCGGGATATGCGATCCGCTCGGCACGTCGAGATGGGTCGGCGCCTCCGCATCGAGCCGCGCCCGCAAGGTCCACGGCAAGAGGCCGTCGAGCGCCCGGCCGAGATCCTCCGCCGTCACCGAGTCGCGTCCGGTCCGCCCGACGATCGCCGGGGCGAGCCAGTCTTCGACCGATCCCGTCAACGCCTCGTCCGAGAGATCCGGCCACGCGTCGCCCTCGGCCTGACGGAGGAAGAGGACCCGCGCCCGCCATTGGGTCTGGGCCGGGCTCCAGGGCAGCCTGTCGAGGCCGAGACCGGCGAGGCCGCGGGCGAGGATTTCCGCGGAGCTTTCGTCGACCGGCACCGGCAGCGGACGTTCACCTAAGGTTATGGCGCCGAGCTTCTGGACGGTGCGGGCCCGCAGTTGGCCATGGTCCGCGTCGAAAGCGACGCTGGTGGTGGTCTCGATGCTGGTCCTGGCTAAACCATGGAGTACATCGAGACTAACCACGGCAGCACCCAGAATGCGGCCCGAAGCGGCGCTTCCGACGAGGTCCGCCACGGCGATGAAGGGCTCCCGGGCCAGCGCGCTCGCGGGGTCGAGCCGCCCCGCGCGCCCGTTCACCATCACGAAGACCCCGTCCCGACCCCGCGACTTGGCGATGCGATCGGGGTAGGCCAGCGCCAGCAGGGCGCCGGGCTCGGACAGGATTTCCGTAGTCAGATCAGTATCTTCCGGGGCAACGCCCGAGCGTTCGGCCTGCCGCGCCCAGCCCTCCGCCAGCCGTCTCATGTCGCCGGCCCGGCCGCCGCGCTCGCGCGAGAACCGCTCCAGCCGCTCGGCGAGATCGACGCTGTCGCCGCCGAGCCCGCGCTCGACCAGAAC
>NZ_VRVE01000140.1:0-4984 GCF_008040035.1 Methylobacterium sp. WL9 | reverse complement strand
CACCCTGCGCGCCAACGTCGTCAACCTCACCGGAAACAACTACTGGGCCTCAACAGGACGCGGCGTCCTCTCACAAGGCGCGCCCAGAACCGTCCTCATCTCAGCATCCGTCGACTTCTGAAAAAGGGAGGGGGCCGGTCAGATGCCGCTCGGCGGACGGATGCCCCCCTCAAAGCCTTCCTGGAGATCAACGACCTGAAGTGCGCCCTTCGCGTCGCGCCGGGAAGCCGGCCTGACCCTCAGGCCGGCGCCGGAAAGCTCACGGCGGCGCGCAGGCCCGGCCGGTTGTCCGAGAGCGTCAGGATCGCCGCGTGCAGCTCCGCCACGGCTGCCACCAGCGGCAGGCCGAGGCCGTGCCCCTTGGTGCCGCGGCTCTTCTCGACGCGGTAGAAGCGCCGCAGCACCTTGTCCCGCTCCGCCACGTCGATGCCGGGCCCGTCGTCGGCGACCGCCGCGACCACGCCTGCGCCGGATCGCGCGAGTTCCAGGCTGATCGTCGCGCCGGGCGGCGTGTAATGCAGGGCATTCTCGATCAGGTTGGCGAAGAGCTGGACCAGCAGCTCCCGGTCGCCGTCGATCCGGAGATCGGGCTCGATCGCATAGCGGACCCTGCGCCCGCCATCCTCGATGCCGGGTGCGTAGGCCTCCCCGACCGTGCGCAGCACATCCGACAGGTCGATCGACCGGAAGCCGGCACGCCGCGCGCCGGCCTCGATCTGCGCGATGCGCAGCAAGGCCGTGAAGATCGTGAGGATCTCGTCGATCTCCAGCACCGCCCGATCGATCGAGGCGCGGTATTCGCCGACGGTGGAGGCCTGCTTCCCGGACGTCAGCAGCCCATGCTGGAGGCGGGTCAGGGGCGTGCGCAGGTCGTGCGCGACGTCGTTCGTGACCTGCCGGAGGTTCTCCATCAGGCCAGAGATCCGGTCGAGCATGCGGTTGAGCGTCCGCGACAGCCGGTCGAAATCGTCGCCGGACCCCGAGAGGGCGATGCGGCGTCCGAGATCCCCGGCGATGATCGCCTCCGCCGTGCGCGTCACCGCATCCACCCGCGCCAACAGGCGGCGGGACACAACGAGGCCGAGGCCGAGGCCGAAGACGATCGAGGCCATCAGGGCGATGGCGAAGGCCCGGTTGAGGATCGCGGTGACCTCCTTGATGCCCTGGAGGTCGTCGGCGACGACGAGCTTCGTGCCGTCGCCGAGCCTCCGCGTCGCCGCGATCAGCGGCCGGGCGAGTTTCCGGCCGCCCGCCGCGGAGACCGGGCGCGCGGACGTGTCGGCCGAACCGGCGAGCGCGGCGAGATCCGGGTTGCCGACTCCGACCCGGCCGTCGACCTCGACGATCGCGTGGCTCAGGCGGCCGCCGCCGCGGGCGAACCGGCCGGCGAGCGCCACATCGAGGTCGACGCGCCCGCCATGGACGAACTCGTCCACCAGGGCGCCGACTTCGGCGTCGATCCGATGCTGTGCCTGCTCCCGGAGCGTGGTGGTGAGCGCGATCTCGACGAGGAAGCCGAGCGCCGCCACGGACAGCACGAAGGCGGCGGTGTAGAGCAGCGCGAAGCGGAAGCCGGCGCTGCGGAGGAGCTTACCCAGAGAGGCCACGCAGGATGTATCCGGAGCCGCGCACGGTCTCGATCAGCCAGCAGTCGAAGTCCCGGTCCACCTTGGCGCGCAGGCGGCTCATGTGGGTCTCGACGATGTTCGTCTTCGGGTCGAAGTGGAAATCCCAGACGTTCTCGAGGAGCTGGCGGCGGGTCACCAGGGCTCCGGCGTTGCGCATCAGGAATTCGAGCAGCTGGAACTCGCGCGGCTGCAGGTCGATGCTGCGCCCGGCGCGCCGCACCGTGCGGGCCATCAGGTCCATTTCGAGGTCGGCGGCGCGCAGGACCGTGACGATCGCGGAGATCGGCGGGCGGCGCGCCAGGGCGTTCACCCGCGCGAGCAGCTCGGCGAAGGCGAAGGGCTTCACGAGGTAATCGTCGGCGCCCGCTTCGAGTCCCTCCACGCGATCGTCGATGCCGGACATCGTGGTGAGGAACAGCAGCGGCGTGCGAACCCGCGCCGCCCGCAGCCGCCGCGTCAGGGCGAGACCGTCGAGCCCCGGCAGCATCCGGTCGACGATGGCGACGTCGTGGCCGCCTGCGAGGGCGAGGCTAAGGCCGGACGGGCCGTCTGGGGCGAACGCGACATCGTGCCCGGCCTCCGCCATCTCGGACCGGACGAAGGCCGCGGTGGCCTCATCGTCCTCGATCAGCAGGATCTTCACGTCCGTCCTCGCCCGCGAGTATGCGCAGGCTCGGCCTCGCGATTGTGTCCTGTATCATCCCGCCGGCCGATCTCGCCAGCGACGAGACACCCGGAAACCACGGCCGCAGCCGCTCCCGGACGCGAAGCTGAGCCGGTTGCCTTGCACTGCACGCAGGTGGGGTCGTCGGCCGAAGCGCCATAAGACGCATGTGTTCGGAGGCATGCGTGTGAGATGGTCGCCGGATGATCGATCGGACACCTCAACAATTGCGCGTCGAGGTCGTGCAGGCGAGCCGTGGAGACCGGCTCTGGGCCTGGACGATCTATCGCGGCATCGGCGAATCGCCCATCGACGGCTCGCATCCGATCTTCGCGACGCGGGACATCGCCAGGCGCGTCGGCACCGCGATCAGGGACGCGTTCCACGCGCCGCAGCCGGCCCTGTTCGCGGGCTGCCAGTAAAACCGCTTCACAGGACCTTTCCTGCCCGGGCGACTCGCGGGCGACATTGACGAGCAGCGGTATTCGCGGATGCGGACGCTCTCAATCGCGCCTCGGCGCAGTGGCCGAGAGTCTTTCGGCCGTCTTGAAACTTTACAACCACAGCGATCGTAGGTCCGCATCAGGGGAATGCTCACTGAACCGTCAGGAGCGTTCATATGCGGAACTGTGCCGGCGCCATCCTCATGCTCGCCGGGACGGCCGGCTCCTGCCTCGCGCAGGACGACAGGCCGCCCCCGTCCGTCACGCCCGAACAGCGCGAGGCCGTGAGCGACAAGCGGGCGGCCGAGATCAAGGCCGTCCTGCGCGAGGGCCGTAAGCGGCAGGACGCCATCGATGCGAGCTATCGGGCGCTGATGGCGCGCTGGTCGCTGGCGGTGTGCATCGGCTGCGAGCCCGCTGGGCGCCGGCCGCGGATCCTGCACACCTATCCGCTGCGTGTGCTGGCCGGCTTCTCGGCAGTCGAGGACGATGCCCGCGAGCGTCGCGGCCGCATCCCTCTGTAGCCGGCGAATTGGTTTTCGCGGCGAACCGCCGGGCGGCGCGCGGAACCGCCCTGGCCCCCGATGCTTTCTCCGGGACGACAGGAGGACATCGCCATGGCCGTTTCATCCCGCGCGATCTACGATGACGGCAAGGCGGCCAAGGCCGCCAACAAGCCGGATTCCGACAACCCGCACCCGGCCGGCTCGCAGGCGAGCCTCGACTGGCTGGAGGGTTATACCGCGGACGAGGTCGAGCCGAGTTCGACGGGACCCGACGAGCACGACTGATCCCATCAGCCGGCGAACCAGTCCCGGAAGCCCCGCCGGATCGTCACCGACGGCGGGGACGCCGACGGCGGGACAGGACCCGACCCGATGCGCCAGTCCGTCGACCAGAAGCGCTGGCCCGGATCGCCCGTCACGCCGAAGCCGAGCACGAGCCGGGAGATCCCGGACGGGACCTGGGCCGAGATCCAGATGCGCTGCCAAGCGTCGCGGATATCGAGGTCGGCGTCGCGGTGCGCCAGCCGCTGATAGCTGTCCGAGAACTTGACGAGCCCGAACACCGTCTCGGCCCGGAACCCGCCCGGAATCCAGATCCAGGCGGAAAAGACGTTGATCGCGCCGGGCACGATGTGGTCGGGTCCGACCTCCGCCGTGAACGCGCTGAGGCGGATCCGCGAGCGCCGCGTGACGTGCCGCTCCGCCTTGTGCTGCAGGCGGATCGGCGCCGAGGCATGGTCCATCGCCGCGGCCGGCCGGCCGTCTAGGGCGAGGGCATGCGCGTTACGGCAGAGCGCGACCCAGGGCTCCAGGTCGATCCGCATGCCGCCTTCGTAGGGCGAGAAATGCCGCACGTAGCCCCGCAGGACGCCCGGTGAATGCCATTCCGCACAGCCGACCAGGGCCGGATCCTCCGTCTGTTCGGCGCGCAGGACGACGGAGGGGCCGTGCCGGCGGATCGCCGCGGCGAGGCTCAGGAAGGCGTCGAGGGATTCGCTCGGGAGGCCCTTGCGCACGAAAATCCTAGTGCCTTCGGCGAGGTCTTCGAGCAGGCTCCGCTTGAGATAGCCGACGCGCTTGATCTCGCGCCGAAGCACGTCGTCCTGCGCCAGCGATCCGACTTTGTGGTTGGTGTTGTAGGTGAAGTCGTAGCGGAGGCTCCGGCACCAGAGGTAATCGGCATGGCCGGCGAAGATCTCAAGGTCGCCGGGGGCCCCGTAGAACCGGAAATCGCTGTCCAGCGCGTGGACGAGATTGGGGATGCTGCCGCTGCTGAACCGGAATAGCCCCAGGGGCTCGACGCCGCAGGCGCGTTGCACGAGCCCGAATTCGCAATTGTCGCCGATGCCCTGGAAGTTCAGCATCGTCCGCCGGATCGCGGCCGCGACATCCGTCTCCGGCGCGCCGTCCGTCATCGCTACGCCTTCAGACAGCTTCGACGGCATCGCTGATATCCGGGGACCCTGACGCGACCTAACCGAGGGGCGTTCTCGACGGTGCCGATCGTGCCGCCGGACACCCTATCGCCCGGCGCCCGCCCGCTCGCAACGGAGCCCGCCTCCGCATTGCGCCGGTTTCCGTTGACATGCGCCGGCCGTCGGGCATCCGATCCGGCGCATGACCAGCCGTGATCCGCGCCTCACCCCCGCCCGGCCCGACCTCGCCGACAGCCGCCTGCGCGGGCTCGTCGAGGCGGAGCGCTTCGTGGACGGACAGCCCCGGCGGCTGGCCGCGCCCTCGGCC
>NZ_VRVE01000013.1:0-64702 GCF_008040035.1 Methylobacterium sp. WL9 | reverse complement strand
GCGCCACCCTCGCCATCGCCGCCGGGCTCTGCCTCGCCCTCGGCCTGATCGCCTGGGGCCTCGGCCTGCCGCTCCTCGGCGTCGCGCTGGTGCTGGTGCTCGCGCCTGCCGCCGCCTGCGGCCTGACGACCCTCGCCAAGCGCCAGATCGGCGGCCAGACCGGCGACGTCGTCGGCGCCTGCCAGCAGGTCGCGGAGATCGCCGCGCTGATCGGTCTGCTCGCGGCGACGCCGGTGTGAGGCCGCGGACGGGCGGCGTTTTTCCGTTCGTCCGCGACCGCTTTCGACGAACTCAGCGCATGCGCTTGCCGGACTTCTTCCGCTGCGGCGCCGCGCGCTTGCTCGGCCGGCCGTTGCCCTCCGAGGCGGCCTCCTTGTCGAGCCCGTCGCCGGGGCT
Organism: Methylobacterium sp. WL9; assembly: GCF_008040035.1. NCBI lineage: Bacteria > Pseudomonadati > Pseudomonadota > Alphaproteobacteria > Hyphomicrobiales > Methylobacteriaceae > Methylobacterium > Methylobacterium sp. WL9. Next base: position 64,306 of record NZ_VRVE01000013.1, on the reverse strand, counting down.
GTTCAGCTGGGCGTAGCGGATCGTGCCGGCCTGGCCCGAGGCGTCGGCGGCTTGGCCGGCGATCACGCCAGCGCCGGTCAGAGCGACCGCGAGGGCCGCGACCTGTATAGACTTCATCATTGCCATGCGCCTTCTTGCAGAGAACCCGATTGTTTGCGGTCACGGGGCCGTGACCACGGCATGAGGGTCGGTGTGTCCAGCTCTTCGCGGAGCAAATTCCCGACGAGAACTGGCCGATTCTTCGTGATGCCAACGGCGATCAAACCGCCGGTGGAGCCGCCGGTTCCGCTGGGGCCGCAGGCCGGGCCGTCGCGGACGTTTGGGCGGCCGGGCGATGCGGCCCGCTGCCAAGGCCGGAATCGCGACGCTCATGCTGCACCCGGTACGCATCCTGGCAAGTACCGGGATTATCCACGGCATCAACGCCGGGCCGGGCCATCTCGCCGGGGCCGGATGCGGCATCGGCAACCTCAGAGAAACCGTCGCCGGTCGCGGCCGCACGCCCCATCTCCCGCCCATGCCCGCCTTCGAAGACACCGCCGCCCACTTGCGCGCCTGCCGGATCTGCCGAGACGCGCCGCTCTACGGCGCCCCCCTGCCGCAGGAGCCGCGCCCCATCGTGCAGGGCTCGGGCACGGCGCGGCTCTGCATCGCGAGCCAGGCGCCGGGCAACCGGGCGCATCGTTCTGGCGTGCCGTTCATGGACCCGTCGGGCGTACGCCTGCGCGACTGGCTCGGCCTCGGCGAGCCGGATTTCTACGATGCCCGGCGCGTCGCCATCGTGCCGATGGGCTCGTGTTTCCCCGGCCTCGACGCCAAGGGCGGCGACCGGCCGCCACGGCGGGAATGCGCAGAGCGTTGGCGCAAGACGCTTTTTTCCGGGCTGCCGCGGCTGGAACTGATCCTGGTGATCGGCCAGTACGCGCAGGGCTGGCATCTCGGCCGCCTCGAGGGCGGGCTGACCGAGACCGTGCGGCGCTGGCGCGACATCCTGGCGGAACCGCGCACGCCGCGCATCCTGCCGCTGCCCCATCCCTCCTGGCGCAACAACGGCTGGCTCAAGCGCGAGCCCTGGTTCGAGACCGAGCTGCTGCCGGTGCTCAAGGCCGAGGTGGCGCGGGTGATGGAGGCCCCCGAGACACCGGCCAGGTCACGGCCGGCATTGACAGACTCGGCCTGCCGGTGATGGTGCCGCCACCTTCCAACCGGGACCGCCGATGCCGGAGCAGACCGACCCCCGCGACCGCCTGATCGTCGCCCTCGACCTCGCCGAGGTGGCGCAGGCCGAGGCGTTGGTCGCGCGCATCGGCGATGCCGCGACGTTCTACAAGATCGGCTACCGGCTCGGGTACAATGGCGGCCTCGCCTTCGCCGCGCGTCTGGCCCGGCGCGGCCTCAAGACGTTCCTGGATCTCAAGCTGCACGACATCGGCAACACCGTGGAGGAGGGCGTCCGCGCGCTCGGCGGTCTCGGCGCGACCTTCCTCACGGTTCATGCCTATCCGCAGACCATGCGCGCCGCCGTCCGCGGCGCCGCCGGCAGCGGCCTCAAGATCCTCGCCGTGACCGTGCTGACCTCCTACGACGAGGCCGATGCGCGCGAGGCCGGCTACGCCCTGCCGGTGGCCGATCTCGTGGCTTTACGCGCTCGGCAGGCGGCAGACGCGGGGATCGACGGCATCGTCTGCAGCGCGGTCGAGGCGGCTTCGGTGCGCTCCGTAATCGGCCCGGACCGGCTCATCGTGACGCCCGGCATCCGGCCGGCCGGGGCCGATCTCGGCGACCAGAAGCGGGTGATGACGCCGGGACAGGCGCGGGCGGCCGGCATCGACCACGTCGTGGTCGGACGTCCGATCACGGCCGCCGACGACCCGCGCGCCGTGGCGAAGGCGATCGTCGCCGAGATGGCGTGACAGAGGAGTCTTTTGGAATGGCGCGCGGCTACTGGATCGTTCGGGTCGATGTCCACGACCCCGAGGCCTACAAGGACTACGCGGCTGCGAACGGCGCCGCCTTCGAGGAGTTCGGCGGCCGTTTCCTGGTACGGGGCGGCCCGTTCGAGGCGGTGTCCGGCTCCTCGCGGGCGCGCAACGTCGTGATCGAGTTCGCGAGCTACGCCCAGGCGCTCGCCTGCTGGAATTCCAGGACCTACCAGGGCGCCCGCGCCAAGCAGCGCGGCGCGGAATCCGATATCGTCATCATCGAGGGCTATGACGGCCCGCAGCCCGCATCGGCGGGGCCGGCTCAGTAGCCCGAGAAGCGGCTGCGGCGGGCTTGGAGCACCTTGTTGCCGTCCGGCGTCGCCTGCGGAGGCGCTGCGGCGGGCTCCTGGACGGCCGGCGGCTTGAGCTTTCCGACCTGCTCGATCACGACGCCGGCATATTCCCCCCGGCGCCAGGCCAGCTTGACCGAGCAGACGAAGTCCCGGCCGAGTACCCTGAACCGGAACGTCTCGGGAAGGAGGCAGTTGCTGGGCACGCCGAGCTTGGCGCCCGACTTCGACACATCCTTGACCGTGCAGGGAATTTCGGTCCCGTCGTCGAGGCGGATCATGGCGATCCAGGTGGTGTCCCGACGTTCTTCCGCGCGTGTGATCATGGCGTTCGAACCGTTGCCGCGTTCCAGCGACTTTTCCATTCCGATCCTAGGATTGCGTAAACGTGAGATTGCATAGTGCACGTTGTGCGCAACGCCCGTGCCTGCCGTGCGATTTCATGCGACAAAATGTCGTGCCGCCGCCGCGGGATCGCGTGGCGCCCCGGCGCTGGGCAGCGGTAATTCGTGTATCGGGCAGAGGAGGTCGCCATCGGTGACGGACTTGCGTTGCGGCTCATCGCGCTCGTCATGGCCGGCCTTCTCGCGGGGCTCACGGCCATCTCACCTCTGTCGGCGCGCGCCCGTGTGACCGAGACGACCTACGCGGCGGCCGCCGAAGCGCTGGTCGAGCCCTATCTCCAGTCGGGCCTGTTCTCGGGCACGATCCTGGTGGCGAAGAACGGCAAGCCGGTGTTTCGCCGGGCCTACGGTCTGGCCAACCGCGAATGGAGCGTCGCGAACACCCTCGACACGCATTTTCGCATCGGCTCGCTCACCAAGTCCTTCACCGCGGCCGCGATCCTGAAACTCGCTGAAGCCGGCAAGCTCGGCCTCGACGACCGCATCCGCCAGTTCGTCCCCGGCGCGCCGGCCTCCTGGGACCGTGTGACCCTGCGGCACCTGCTCGGCCACACCTCGGGCATCATCAACTATACGGCGCTGCCCGACTATTATGCGAAGCTCTCGCGGCTGGAGCGCACGCCCCAGGAGATCGTGGCGCTCGTCGAGGCCGAGCCGCTGCTGTTCGAGCCGGGCACGCGGATGGAGTACAGCAACACCGGCTACGTGCTGCTCGGGATGGCGATCGAGGCGGCCTCGGGCCAGCCCTATGCAGGTTACCTGCGGGAAGCGATCCTCACGCCTCTGGGGCTGAAGGAGACCGGCTACGACGAGGCGAGTGCCGTGCTGCCGCGGCGTGCCTCCGGCTACCGCTTCGGCCAGGCGCAGTGGCGCAATGCGCCGCCGATGGCTTCCAGCATCGCCTATGCCGCCGGCGGGCTGTATTCGACCGTCGACGACCTGCTCGCCTGGAGCCGCGCCCTGTTCGGCGGGAGGGTCGTCTCCACCACCTCGCTCGCCGCGACGGTCGACGACGGCGGCCGAGGCTACGGGCTCGGCTGGTATGTCGGCCGGGCGCATGAGCGACGACTGTGGTCGCATGGCGGCGCCGTCTCAGGCTTCCTGTCGATGATCGATCACTATCCCGACGATGGGCTCGACGTGATCGTGCTCGCGAACAACGAGAACGCCCCGGTCCAGAAGATTTCGCGCGAGCTGTCCGCGCTCTGGTTCGGCGTGCTGGATCCGCCGGACTCGATCGTGCTGGAGGACATCATCCTCGACCGCTACGCCGGGACCTACCAGCTCGGCCCGCGCCACTTCCTGACGCTCACACGCGAGCACGGCCGGCTCCTCTCGAAAGGGACGGCGGGGCCCCCGATCCTCTTCCTGCCCGAGAGCGACCGCACCTTCGTCTCGCCTGCGATCGATGCGCGCATCACGATCGACACCGAGCCGGACGGGCGTCCCAACGGCCTCGTCTATCATCAGGCCGGCCGCGACCGCATCGCGCCGCGGACCACCCCGGAGGAGGCTGTCCGCATCCTCGCGGAGCCGCGCCCGCTCCGCCGCGAGGTCTCCATCGACCGCGCCCGCCTGCGCCGGCTGACCGGCCGCTACGACCTCGGCCCGAGCTTCATCGTGAGCGTGACCCTGGAGAACGGGCGTCTCTACGCCCAGGCGACCGGCCAACCGCGCAACGAGCTGTTTCCGGAGGGCGAGCGCGCGTTCTTCCTCAAGAGCGTGGACGCGCAGCTCAGCTTCGATCTCGACGGCAACGGGCGCGCCACGGGGCTCGTGCTGCATCAGAACGGGCTCGACACGCCCGGTCCCCGCATCGAAGGCGATCTGGCCTCGACGAAGAAGCCGGCCCGGCCACAGGCCCGCTGACGGACGAACCGGATCGCCGGGTGTCGCCATCGTTCCAAAACGGGACTACAACGGCGTGCCGCGAGCGGCACCCGGGCGGACGAAGCCTTGCGAAAAACGCGTTATCGCAGAACGGCTTGCCGTAGGCTGCGACAGGTTGGCCTAAAGTCCACCTTGATTTGACGCACCGGCTGGCCTTGTCTCCCGCCGAATGCTGCCGAAGAGCATCATGGAGGAACACCGATGAACAAGCCGGAATTTTTGGCTGACGCCAGGACCAAGTCGCCCTTCTCGGCGCGCTACGAGAACTTCATCGGCGGTCAGTGGGTCGCCCCCGTCGCCGGACGCTACTTCGAGAATACTTCGCCGATCACCGGCAAGGTGATCTGCGAGATCGCCCGCTCCGACGCACAGGACGTCGACAAGGCGCTCGACGCCGCGCACGCCGCCAAGGACTCCTGGGGCCGCACCGCCCCGGCCCAGCGCGCCCGCATCCTCAACCTGATCGCCGACCGGATGGAGGAGAACCTCGATCTGATCGCGCTGGCCGAGACCTGGGACAACGGCAAGCCGATCCGCGAGACCGTCAACGCCGACATCCCATTGGCCATCGACCATTGGCGCTACTTCGCCGGGTGTCTGCGCGCCCAGGAAGGCTCGATTTCCGAGATCGACCACGACACGGTCGCCTACCATTTCCACGAGCCGCTCGGCGTCGTCGGCCAGATCATCCCGTGGAACTTCCCGATCCTGATGGCGGTGTGGAAGCTCGCCCCGGCGATCGCCGCCGGCAACTGTGTCGTGATCAAGCCCGCCGAGCAGACCCCGGCCTCGCTCCTCGTCGTCATGGAGCTGATCGCCGACATCCTGCCGCCGGGCGTCATCAACGTCGTCAATGGCTTTGGTCTGGAATGCGGCAAGCCGCTGGCCTCTTCGCCGCGCATCGCCAAGATCGCCTTCACCGGTGAGACGACCACCGGTCGCCTCATCATGCAGTACGCCTCGCAGAACCTGATCCCGGTGACGCTCGAGCTCGGCGGCAAGTCGCCGAACATCTTCTTCGCAGACGTCGCGAACGAGGACGACGACTTCTTCGACAAGGCGCTCGAAGGCTTCACGATGTTCGCCCTCAACCAGGGCGAAGTCTGTACCTGCCCGAGCCGCGCGCTCGTGCACGAGTCGATCTACGACCGCTTCATCGAGCGCGCCATCAAGCGCGTCGAGGCGATCACCCAGGGCTCGCCGCTCGATCCGACGACCATGATCGGCGCGCAGGCCTCTTCGGAGCAGCTCGAGAAGATCCTCAGCTACGTCGACATCGGCAAGCAAGAAGGCGCCGAGTGCCTCACCGGCGGTGCCCGCGGCAACCGTGACGGCGAGTTGGCCGACGGCTTCTACATGCAGCCGACGGTGTTCAAGGGCCACAACAAGATGCGGATCTTCCAAGAGGAGATCTTCGGGCCCGTGCTCTCGGTCGCGACCTTCAAGGACGACGCCGACGCTCTCGCGATCGCCAACGACACCCTCTACGGCCTCGGCGCCGGCGTCTGGACCCGCGACGGGACCCGCGCCTACCGCTTCGGCCGCGAGATCCAGGCCGGCCGCGTCTGGACCAACTGCTACCACGCCTACCCGGCCCACGCGGCCTTCGGCGGCTACAAGCAGTCCGGCATCGGCCGCGAGACCCACAAGATGATGCTCGACCATTACCAGCAGACGAAGAACATGCTGGTCAGCTACTCCGCGAAGAAGCTCGGCTTCTTCTAAGAGGCGTTTCCTCCCGACACGTTCAGACCCCGGCCGAGAGGCTGGGGTTTTTTGTTTGAGCGCCGGTCCCTCTCCCCTCTGCGGGAGAGGGTGGCCCTCGCGTCAGCGAGGGTCGGGAGAGGGGAGCGACAGGTCCGGACGTGGCGCGCCCCTCTCCCGACCCGCTTCGCGCGCCACCCTCCCCGCAAAGGGGGGAGGGGTCGGCACAGTCATGGAATTCCGCGCCAAGAACCTCACATAACATCGGAAGACATACGGGAGATCACGCCATGACCGAGACGGTCGCGACCGCCGCCGAGACCATCGAGCCCGTCACTGCCGAGCAGGCCGACAACGCCGGCGCACCGCTGCGTGTCACGGCGACGCCGGCCGCGCTCGAACTCATCGAAGAGCTCAAAGCCGATTACGGGCCGGTGATGTTCCATCAGTCCGGCGGCTGTTGCGATGGCTCGTCGCCGATGTGCTATCCCGTCGGCGACTTCATCACCGGCGACGGCGACGTGCATCTCGGCCAAGTCGGCGGGGCCGACTTCTTCATTTCGCGCTCGCAGTTCGGGGTCTGGCAGCACACGCACATCATGCTCGACGTGGTGCCGGGCCGCGGCGGCATGTTTTCCCTCGAGAACGGCCGCGAGAAGCGCTTCCACATCCGCTCGCGCCTGTTCAGCCAAGCCGAGAACGACGCGCTCGCCGGCACCTGCCTCATCTGACCCTCAGCCCGGAGGCGTCGTCGCCTTCTCCGCGTCGGCGCGCGGCGCGGCACCGTCCGAGCCGCGCTCGGGCACGGCACTGTCGGGATAGCGCTTGCGGTACTCCGTGAGAAACGCACCGAGCGTTTCGGCCGAGGTGGCGCGGCGCGCGGCTTCGCGGAAGGCCGACGTGCGGGGCGCATCGTTTCGGGTCAGCAGCGCGAAGGTGCGCGCGTCCGGGCTCTCCGCCATCGGGGCGGAGAATTTCGCCTTCAGACGCTCCAGCCCGAGGCCCTCTCCGGCCAGCCCGTAGGCGATGCCGGCACGGATGACATCTCCGCGGGCCGCCTCGTCGAGCGGCTTTCGGCCGCGCCAGACCTCGCCGAGCAGGGCTTCGTGCGCCTCGCCGGCCTCGCGCCACCGCCGCGCTCCCCAGAGGATGTCGGCGCGCAAGCGCTCTGCGTCGGCACCGCTTTCGCCCTCGATCGTCTCCAGGGCGAGGTCTGTGCGGGTGAGATCGGAGAGCGCACGGGCGCGCAGGAGCGCTCTCGCACGGCGCAGGTCGTCTCCGAGCGCCGGCAGATGTGTCTCCTCCAGAACCTTGAGTGCGTCGAGCGGCTTACCCTCCATCAGCCGGATCGTCGCGAGGCGCGCGGCCACGCTGGCGCGGGCCGGCCCGGTCAGGCGATGCGCGACCTGATGTTCCAGAAGATCGTCAGCGGATTCGAGCAGATCGAGGGCCACGAGCCGGTCAGCCAAACGCCGCACGATCTCGTCGGCGCGCCGTCCGGCGGGCGCGAAATCCTTGAAGTCGAAATAGAGCGCCAGCGCCTCGACCCCACCGATGGTCGATGCGCGCTCGCCCAGATACAGATCCTCGAACAGGGCCTGTGCGGATTCGTGCATGGCGCGCGAGGCCGGAGCGTCCGGCGCCAGGATGTTGGCGCGCCTGGCCGTCACGAAGACCTGCCGCCAGCGCCCGGCTTCGATGTTGAGCCGGCCGAGTGCGGCGAGCGTTTCGCTCTCGATGGCGCCGCCATGCCAAGTCAGCAGCAGCGTTTCCAGCCGGTCGATCGCATCCTTGAGGGCGAGCTTGTGCAGCGTCTGTGCAAGCATGACGGCTCGCAAGGTCGCCGCGGCGGCAACGGGACGTTCGGCTTTGGCCGCGAGCGTTTCATAGGCGTCGAGGGCGGCTGCGACGCCGCCCTTGGCCTCGTCGATGCGGGCGTGCATCAAAGAGACCCGGTCGCGGGTGAGGGCGTTGGCACCTTGTGAAGCGGCCCGGCTGGCACGTAGTGCGCCGTCCCAATCGCCGAGCTCGACCGAGGCTTCCGAGGCGGAGGCGTAGAAGGCGGCTGCCACATCTTCGGGATAGCGATCCAGCACCGATTGGCTCGCGTTCAGGCTTGCATCCGCCGCGCCCCAGCGCCCCTGCCTGGCGGCGATATAGCCACGCCAGAGCCGCGCCTCGGGATTGCGGGCGAACCGCTCGGCAGCGAGCAGTTTTTCGGCTTCGTCGTAGCGACCGATGCGGGCCGTCATGATGCCGCGCATCAGCGCCGGCTGCACCTCGCCGTCGAGAACCGGATCGTCGGCCGACGCGACGGCCAGAACGCCCAGGGCCTCAATGTCGAGACCATTGGCCATGAGAGCCTTGGCGAGGGCGAAGCGTGCGGCGCCGCGCCCCGAATGCGAAGCTGCCGCGGCCGCGGCGTATCGTTCACGCAGCATGGCGCCGACGTCGCCGCGCCGCTCCACCGTCCAGATTTCGCGGTCGATGGCGAGGTCGCCGGCTTCGGCGACCGGTGGCTCGGCTGCACGCGCGACGCCCGAGACGGCGACGCCGCCCTCGCGCTCTATCGCGACGCCGTCGAGGTCGGGGCGCACGGCGAGGTCGTCGGCGTATGCCAGTACCGCGAGGCCGACACGGCTCGGCAGCAGCTCGAAATCGACGAAGCGCTGAGGTTTCGACACGCCGGCGCGCCGCACGCCGCCCGCCGTAACCACGGCGACCCGCTCGCCGTCGAGGTCGAGCCAGGTCGCGGAGCCCGGATCCGGCAAGCCGACGCCGATCCCGACGCGGCCCTGGCCACCGGGAATGCGCTTCGCCAGCAGGCTCTCGCTCGGCGCGGCCCCGTCGCCGGCCACGAGTTCCCAGCCGCGCGGTTCGGTGATCGGCAGCAGATCGACGAGGCTGCCGGACGGAATGGCGAAACGCAGCATCGTCACGGGTCCGACCCGCTGCGCCGGGCCCAGCGGCACGAGGCCGCTGCCGCCCGGAGGCGGCGGCGTCACGGGATCCGTGGTCTCGAAGACGAGCGTCGCTATGCCGGCCCGTTCGAACAGGGCGGCCGGCACCATCTTCGCGAAGGGGAAGACCAGGCCGGAGCCGGCACGCCGCGGCGGCACCTCGGCGGCGCGGATTTCCGGCTTCGCCGGCTCGGCCGCCGGAGCCTTCGCAGGCGCGGTGGGCTCGACGGCTTTTGCTACGTCCGTATGGTCGTTCTTGGCGGCCGGATCGGCGGCCGGGTCGGCGGAAGGGGCGGCCTTAGCCACTGCCGGCGGCTTCGATAGGAAGTCGATGACGGCTTCCTCCGCGTCCCGGCCGGTCTCGACGGTGACGCCATCGGCGGGGATTGCGGTCAGGCGCGCGCCGGCACCGTCGTTCTCGATGCGGATGCTGCCGATCTCCGGCTTGAGGCGCCCTCGCGCCGCTCGGTCGTCGATCCGCCAAGCGCCTGCCAAGGTCAGGCGGGTGCCCTCGTCGGCATCGTCGAAGGTCGGCTGCGCGTCGTGGGGCAGCCTGAGGCTCACGCGGGTGCGGCCGGGCGCGTGCGATACGTCGATGATGACAGGCTTCGGTGCGGCTGCGGGCTTGCTGGCCCGCAATGCGGCTTCGGCCTCGCGAGCCCGTCGGGCGAGTTCGGCCACGATCTCGGGTGGCAGGGGCGGCGGCAGCCCGACCCAGGTGTCGGGCAAGAGGTCCACGAAGACCTGCTCGCCGGCTTCCTGCAGGTTGACGCGGTAGCCCCGCTGCAGAGCGAGGCGTAGAGCCGTGCCGTCGGGATCCCGCCGCACGACACTGACGAAATCGGGCATGCCCGCCGCGATCCGCTCCGATCCCGCTGCGACGGCTTCGCCGAAGTTAAGGGCTACCACGGTACCGGACACGCGCGCCTTGACTGCCACGGGCGTATCGAAGGTCAGGACGATGCGGCCGTAGCCGCCGGGCTGGCTCCCCTTGGCGGACACGAGGCGGGCAGCTTCTGCCGAGGCGTAGGGAAGACAGGCAGCGAGCAAGGCCGTCAGCGCGACGAGCCGCAGGGCAGGGCGCGTCATGCCGAGCCGCCTCTCGCCATCGGCTCGCCACCTCATCGCGTCCGTCCGAATTTCCGGCCGTCCCCGATGGAGACCGCCATACGCCACACTCGCCGATGAGTGTCGCCGAACGGGGTGAACGCGTGCTTAAACCTGCTGGCTCAGGGAATCCCGAGCACTCAGGGCGTTTTGGCGTCAGGCGCCTTGCGGGTGACGAGGCCGGGAATGGTCGTGCCGCTCTCGCCGAAATGCTCGAAGGCGCGCTTGCAGCTTCCGGCCGTGTCCTTCTTGTAGGCTTCGCTGTAGCCCAGCGACTCGACCATCAAAGGACCCTGTTCCAAATCCTTGATGTCGACGCCCATGGCGGCGATGACCTTCTTGAAGCGGTCGTAGTCCGGCTCTGCGTCCGGGCACCCGACGGCGACGAAGCGGATCATGCCGGCGACCTTCGCGGCCCCGTTGCGCTGGCGCTCGACGCGGGGATCGCCCTTGGCCTCGGGAGCTGGAACGGCCTGCGGCGGTGCGGCGGGGGCGGGCTCCGGCGTGCTCGGCGTCTCTGCCGCGAGCGGTCCGGCCTGCGCGACAGCGAGCGCCACCACGAGGCATGCGGCGGTCAGGGCATGCTTCATCATGTTCCTCCAGAACGGTTTTTTTCGCGCGAGCATGGCTGCGCGTTGCTTCTCCGTTGCGGGAGGAGGCCGCCGTGGTCAACCCAAAGCGGGTTGCCTGTTCTGCCCGATGGTCCCTGTCGCCGTCAGCCGCCGAAGGCGGCCGCCCGCGCGAAAGCGGCGGCAAAGCCCGCCAGCGGGATGCTGATCACCGTCGGCTCCTTCGCATCGGGCTTCATCGCCGAGACCGTCAGGGCCTGTGCGGTCTTCATGGTGTCGGTGGCGAGCGCCGGCAGGCTGATGGGCACGAGGCAGCCATCGGCGACGCAGAACGAGTAGGGCGCACCCTTGCCGAGCGTCCGGTCGTCGAGCTTGAACGTCACTCCGGACTCGATCTGGAGACCGAACGGCATCAGGATCAGACCCTCCGCACGGCCATCCTTCGGCGCGCGCAGTTCGACGCTGAACTGGCGCTTCCCGGTGCGGCGGTCGCCTTGGGACTGGATCACGACGCAATCGGTCTGCGTGCCTTCGCGATTGCAGTTCATGGTCCAGTCGCCATAGGCCTCGCTCACCGAGCGTGCGCCATTCGGCCACTGAACCTTCGCATCGGAGGGAGCGGGCTCCAGCAACGTGCCGTCGGTTGCGGGCATGGCCGTCACCGGCTTTTCGCCTTCGGCCGGCCTCGTCTCGACTGCCTTTGGCTCGATCGGCTTGACCTTAGGGGGCGTCGGTTTTTTCGGGCGGGGCTTCGGCTTAACGGTTTCTTCGGCGGCTGCCGACCCTTCCGACGCGGCCGGTACCTCGGGCTCCTGCGCCCATGCCGACGGCGCGAGATGGGCAGAGGCGGCGAGCGTCCCGATCGCGATCAGCAGAATCGCCTTGAGCGTGCGGGGGCGGATCGGAGTCATGGAACGACCTTCAGCGAAAGCGTTCGCGCCGCCTAGCGTCGCCCGGCGCCTGATGCAATCGTACCCGGATCGAAAGTTCGGCAACGGTGCAGGAATGACGCGCTGAGCTTGGAGTTATTCAAGACTGAGCTTGCGTAATGATCTCGGTGCCGAGCTGGGCTCACGCAGAGTGTTGCCGATGCTGCCGCTCGACGTCGTGCAAGCATCTTCGTCGTGCAAGCATTTTCCGCGAGCTCGCTGTATCGATGCGACGGAACAGATACGAGGCGACCGGCATGAGTGGCATCCACGTGTTTTCACCGAACGACGCGACCGGTACGCCTCATCCGCTCGCGCAGTATCGCGGCCGGGTGCTGCTCGTCGTGAACACGGCCTCGAAATGCGGATTCACATCGCAATACGAGGGGCTGGAGACCCTCTGGCGGCGTCATCGCGAGGCTGGATTCGTCGTACTCGCACTGCCCTGTAACCAGTTCGGTGCGCAGGAGCCCGGTGATGCCGCGGAGATCGCACGATTTTGCTCGCTGACCTATGATGTAACGTTCCCGGTTCTGGCGAAGATCGAGGTCAACGGGGCCGGGACCGATCCGCTCTTCGTGCAGCTCAAGCGCGAGCGACCCGGCTTGCTCGGATCGCAGGCGATCAAGTGGAATTTCACGAAATTCCTGGTCGGGCGCGACGGGCGTGTGATCGCGCGATTCGCGCCCAAGACGAAGCCGGCCGAACTGGAACGAGCGGTGACCGAGGCGCTGGCCGAGCCGGAGCCGGCCTGAACGATCGAAGCCGGTATGGCTGGCGACCGAAAACAACTTCTGTTAGAGTCATGTCTGTCTTGATTGCAATGCGGCGGTGACATCAGGTCTGTAAATCTGACGCATTTTCTTCGGTGATCGGATGCCGGCATCGTGGTGAAGTGATTTAGCCTATCGATGAGCATCCCAGAAGAATGTTCATTTCAGGCGGCCGGAAGAGGGGCATGGGAGGTGACTGCGTACAGTATCTTCCTTGCGGGCATTGCCCTGGCGCTACACAGGCAAGACGACCTTTTTCGAGGCTCTATCGAAGAGTGGGACGATCGCCTGACGAACGAATGGCGGCACCGCGCCGCAGTCACGATCGCCATCGTCCTGTGGCTGCTCACGTGGCTCGGTGGATGGTGGCTCGGTCGAGCGCTCTCCTCGGGGTCTATCATCCTGACGATGACCGGCGCCTTCTTCGGATGGTTGCTTGGCCTCGGGCTCGCAACGTTGATCCTCTATATGGATGAGCGTCTTTAGAGCCCTCTCCGACCAAGGAGATACCTGTTGGTCGGAAGGCGCTCCAGCAGCAGGGTCGGCGATAGGATGGTCGGCTGAATCGCTGCCATGAACCGTGCCATGCCCGAAATGTGGCGACCGACAGTGCCTTCCGATCGCCGGACCTGTCGAGTTGTCTGCCGGTGTCCGTCAGACAGTCTGACGAGCATCCGTGCGAGCCGCGATTCTCGCCGGCCAAGTCAGATCCTATCATCATCGACTGGTTGCCGTGATCGAGTGCCGTGGAGCCGGGCGTGATCACGCGCCCTTGGGCTGTTGCGATCCAAGACCACCGTTCGCACAACGCCGAGCAAGGGTTCACGAAGGGCGGCAACACGCGCCGCGACCGCGTATCAGGGGACAGAGGTGCGTGTCGGCGGGCCGGGGTCGATCGCCGGCAGTTCGTTCGCCGGCAAGCCGCCGACGCTGACCTGCTGGGTTGGACCGGGATCGACGCCGCGGGCACGGTTGGCCAGAGCGATCGTCAACTTCTCGGCGGGCTCCGAGCCCATGACCGCCAGAATCTCCGCCATCTTGCGGGGATTCATGCCGAGGACGAGCGGCACCAGCACTTCGAGACCGAGGCGGTCGAACACACGGGCGGCGTCCTTCGGCTTCATCGTCTCGTACATCGTCACGATGCTCTTCAGGCCGGCACGCTCGGCCTCCGCCTTCCTCGTCCCGTTGAGATCGGCCTTGTCTTCGGCTTGACGCAGGTCGCCGACGCCGCTCTCGAGCTTCTTCTCGACCTCGCCAAGCATCTTTTCGCGCAGGTCGAGTTCGTCGGAGCGCTGCTTGAGAGCGTCTCGGCGTGTGGCGAGCTTTTCCAGGATGGCGCGCTCCGTCGGCGAGACCGGCTCCTTGACGGCCGGCTGGTAGACAGGCGGCTCGGGAGCGTTGGCCGGCTCGGCGGACTTTTCCTTCGGAGTGACCGATCCCGTGGTCGTCGGGTCCTGCGGTTCGTAGCCGGTGCGTGCGCCGGCGAGCGCCCGCGCGAAATCGGGCAACGGCGTTCCCGGCGGCGTTGGACCGGAGGGCGCGCCGTCGGCCACCAAAGCCGTCAGCTTCAACACGAGAAGCCCGATCGCTGCCAGGGTCACGGCGTCGATCATGCGCAGCCGGATCGGCCGTACCGGCAGTTTCGCGAGCTGTGCGAGGCGCCGAACCGGGAGCTTTCCGGGTGGAGTCGACGCCGGGGGCTTCGCTGCGGTCATGCGGCCCTGGCCCGAAGCCGATCGAGGGCGCGCTCCGACATGGCCTGGGCGGCGGCAAGCGCCACGTCGAGGCGTTCACTCGTGGAGACCGTTCGCACCGCGATGGGCTTCGGCACGACCGCCACCACGGGCTCGGCCTCACGCCGCGGGGCCGGACGACCGGCCTGGGTCACGATGGCTCCGATGCGCGCGATCACGCCTTCGCCTGCCGCCACATGGGCATCGAGCTGCAGCGCCGAGCGCTCCGCCGATTCGAGGCGTTCAGTCAGACCGCGGTCACATTCGTCGAGGGCGGCGCGCAGGCCGGCGATGGCGCGTTCGGCTGTAGCGCTCGCCGTAATGAGATCGCCGATGGTCCGGCGCATCGCCGATTCGTCGGCCTTCATGCCGGTGATCCGGCGCGACAGCTTCACCGACGTGAGGATGGTGGCGACGAGCAGGACGGCGACCAGGGCGTCGGCGGCGAGGGTGACGAAGAGGGACATGCCGGGTTACCCGTCCGAACGGCTGGAGGTCGCGGCCTCGAAGGCCTGGAGCGTGGTGCGGGAGCGGCGCAGCGGCCGGGCGATCTGCACGGCGATGTTGTCGTCGATCCGCCCGATCCGTCCCTGCGTCAGCGCCCAGTCGCCGCATCGGACCGTGATCAGGTCTGAGGCTTTCTGCTCGAACATGATGGTGTCGCCGACCTTCAGCCCCATGACGCGCCGCAGCGGCAGGGTCATCTCGTGCAGCACGGCCTCCATGGCGACGTCGGCCTGCCAGATCTCGGTGGCGAGGTGGCTTTCCCAGACGTGGTCGCGGCCGAGCTTCTCGCCCATGAAGCTCTGCATGAGCAGTTCACGGATCGGCTCGATCGTCGCGTAGGGAAACAGGATCTGAAGGCCGCCGCCGCGACCGTCCATGTCGAGCTTCAGATTGATCAGGATAGCCGCGTTGGCCGGCCGCGTGATCGTGGCGAAGCGCGGGTTGGTCTCGATTCGGTCGATGGCGAAGCGCACCGGCGAGAGCGGCTGGAACGACTGTTCCAGGTCCGTCAGGATGATCTCGACGAGACGCCGCACGAGGTTCATCTCGATCGTCGTGAACGGCCGGCCGTCGAGGCGGGTCGAGGTACCGCCGCGCTTGCCGCCGAGCAGCAGGTCGAGGGTCGAGTAGGCGAGCGTCTGCTCGACGGTGACGAGACCCGAGTTCTCCCAGGCATCGGCCTTGAATACGCCGAGCAGCGTCGGCAGCGGGATCGCGTTGAGGTAATCGCCGAACCGGACCGAGGTGATCCCGTCGAGGCTGACCTCGACGTTGTCCTGGAAGAAATTGCGCAGCGACGTCGACAGCAACCGGATCATCCGATCGAAGACGATCTCGAGCATCGGCAGGCGTTCGTACTGGACGACGCCCGAATCGACGATGGCGCGGACGCCGCCCGCACCCGAGGCCGACAGCTCGCGCAGCGAGAAGCCGAGGACCGCGTCGATCTCGTCCTGGACGAGGATGCGATCGTTGCCGGCGAGTTCGGGGAGGTTTTCGGTCTCCCCGTCCTCGATCATCGTCGCCCATTCGGCGGCGACGTCACCCGTGGCGTTGGTGGTACCCTGCTCTGCGAGCGCAGCGCCCCACTCCTCGGCGAGCGAGGTGTCGCCGCCGCCGGTGCCGGCGCCGTCGGCGTTCTGCTCGATTAGAGCGGCAGCCCAATCGTCTTCGGGGTCGTCGGGTCCGGCCATCGTCGTCTCGATCGCTCTCTGCGAATGTCGGGCCGGGCTACTGGACTACCACGTCCTTGAAGAGCACCGCTTCGGCCTTTGCCGGATGGATCGCGATGTTGACGCGCCGCAGCAGCTCTTCACGGAGGCGGTAGAGGCCGGCCGAGCCGGCGATATCGGAGGCGCGCAGTTCGCGCATGTAGGTCTGGAAGGTGTCCTCGACCCGCGGCAGCAGCGGCTTCACCTCCGCCTCGACGCGGCCGTCCTTCAGTTCGAGCGCCACCTTGAGCTTGAGGTAGCCGCCCTTCTGCTGGCCGGGCTCGGGAGTCAGGTTCATGATGAGGTCGCGGACTTCGAGAAAGGTCACGCCCGTCTTCGGCGCGGCTTCGCCATGACCGCCTCCGCCGCCATGGGCGTCGGCGGCCGGTGTGGCGTGGGCGTCGCCATGCGCATCACTGGCTGCAGCCGGCTTCTTCATCATGACGTAGCCGCCCCCGCCGCCACCGAGGAGCAGAACGGCGGCTGCGATGATGATGATGAGCTTCTTCTTGGACTTCGGAGCCTCGGTCGAAGCGCCTTCCTCTCCTTCGGGACGTTTTTTTGGCTTCTTGGCCATGTCGAACGCTCCTGACCCGCACCACGCGACGAGACATGGATCGCGCGAGACGCGACCTCTGGCGTTAAGCTTTTCCCGATGGTGGTTAATACCTGATTAAGTACGGCAAAATCTGCCGAGTCGGACTTGCCGACGGCGCGGTGCGCACAACGTCGACGAATGACTGATTTTCAGTCAAATATCTGATTTCCAAAGAGAAACCGGAAAATTTGCGTCTGGCACGAGCCCTGCGGAGACGACATCCAGTACCGTTCGTCGGTTGGGGCTGGAACCATGCAGAACGCGCTCTTCGTCGGGGTTTCGTCCCAGGTGGCGCTCGCCCGTGAGCTCGATGTCATCGCCAACAACATGGCGAACGTCTCGACCACGGGCTTCAAGGCCCGCAACGCCCGCTTCGAGGAATACCTGATGCCGACGGCCTCGGCCGACAGCTTTTCGGGTGTCGACCGCCGCGTCTCCTACGTCATCGACTCGGGCACGCCCCTCGACCTCTCGCAGGGGCCGGTCGAGCCCGACGGCAACCCGATGCACGTCGCCGTCAAGGGCGATGCCTTCCTGGCAGTGAGGACGCCGTCCGGCGATCGCTTCACCCGCAACGGCGCTTTCGAGATCAATGCGCGGGGCACTCTCGTCACCTCGGACGGCTACCCCGTTCAGGGCGACAACGGCCCGATCACCGTCAGCCAGCAGGAGACCGGTCTGAGCATCGCCCCGGACGGCACCGTCTCGACCAATCTCGGCGTCCGCGGACGCATCCGCCTCGTCACCTTCAAGAACGCGCAGGGCCTCAAGAACGAGGGCGCCAACCTGTTCTCGTCGACGCAGCCGCCCCAGGCCGCCGGAATCGATGGCCGCCTGGAGTCCGGCGCGCTGGAGCGCTCCAACGTCAAGCCGGTCCTCGAAATGACCCGGCTGATGGACGTCAACCGCACCTATTCCATGGTCTCGAGCGTGATTTCGCGGCTCGACGATCTGCGCGGGACGGCTATCCGCCGTCTCGCCGACGTCGCCTGATCCGTAGCGTCAAGGAACTCCAGCGATGCGCGCCCTCTACGCTGCCGCCACCGGCATGGCGGCCCAGGAACTCAACGTCCAGGTCATCTCGAACAACATCGCGAACCTGCGCACCACCGGTTACAAGCGCCAGCAGGTGCATTTCCAGGATCTGCTCTACCAGAACCTGCGCCGCTCCGGCTCCTCGACCTCGGACCAGGGTACCATCCTGCCGGCCGGCCTCGCCCTCGGCTCGGGTGTGAAGACCACCTCGACCGCCCGGGCGATGGGACAGGGCACCCTGACCTCGACGGAAAAGGACTACGACGTCGCCATCCGCGGCGAGGGCCTGTTTCGCATCCGCATGCCGGACGGGCGGTTCGCCTATAGCCGCGACGGCTCGTTCGACCTCGACGCCCAGGGCAACCTCGTCAGCCGCGACGGCTACCTGCTCGACCCCTCGATTACGGTGCCGAACACGGCGACCTCGGTGACGATCTCGGCCACGGGTGCCGTCCAGGCGACGATTCCGGGCCAGACGGCGCCGCAGCAGCTCGGACAGTTCCAGCTCGCGCGCTTCATCAACAAGGTCGGCCTCGAGTCGATCGGCGACAACCTCTTTCTGGAGACCGCAGCCTCCGGGCCGGCCATCACCGGGCTGCCCGGCTCCGAGGGCTTCGGCAACCTGCAGCAGAGCTATCTCGAAGAGGCGAACGTCAACGCCGTCACCGAAATCTCGTCTTTGATCGCCGCCCAGCGTGCCTACGAGATGAACTCGAAGGTCGTGACGGCTGCCGACCAGATGCTCTCCACCACCTCCCAGATGTTCCGCGGCTGAGGCTCGTGAATCCGATGCAGGCCCTCAAGCAATTTCGTGCCGAAACTCACGCCCGCGTCGCCGTGCCGACCCTCGGCATGATCGGCCGCGCCGCACTGGCTGTCGCAGGCCTCGTCGCCGTTTCGTTGACGCTGCCGTCGCTGGCGCGTGCGGATACGCTGCGGCTGCGCGGCGACGTCACCGCCAAGGGCGACGTGCTGACCCTTGGGGACCTCGTCGAGAACGCACCTGCCGCCCTCAGCAGCCGCCCGCTGTTCCGCGCGCCTGCGCTCGGGGCTGCCGGAACGATCCAGGCCCGGCGCATCGCCGAAGCGATCGACAAGCTCGACCTCGGTACCGTCGAGACCGGCGGCCGCAGCCAGATCCAGGTCCAGCGCGCCGCCCGTCGGGTCGGGCCGCCGGAGATCGAGGCCGCGCTCAAGCGCGCACTCGCCACGAGCCAGGGTCTCGATGCGACCAATCTCAGCGTTCGCCTCGAC
Organism: Methylobacterium sp. WL9; assembly: GCF_008040035.1. Taxonomy (NCBI): domain Bacteria; kingdom Pseudomonadati; phylum Pseudomonadota; class Alphaproteobacteria; order Hyphomicrobiales; family Methylobacteriaceae; genus Methylobacterium; species Methylobacterium sp. WL9. Next base: position 45,357 of record NZ_VRVE01000013.1, on the reverse strand, counting down.
GGCGAGGCTTTGCTGCTCGCACCGGTGGAGCTCGACGGACCGGCCAACGCGCTGGACGTCACCTACGATGCCCGCTCGCACCGCATCGCCGGCCTCGTCGTGCTCGGGGAGCGCCAGGCGTCGCTGCGCGTGACCGGACAGGTCGTCGAGATCCGCGAAGTCGCCGTGCTGACCCGAGCCCTCAGCCGCGGCGACGCGATCACGGCCGCCGATCTCACCCTCGAGCGCCGGCCGCGCGAGACACTCGGCGCCGACGCCCTCGGCAATGGCGGCAGCGTGGCCGGCCAGGTCGCGCAGCGCAGCCTCAGCGCCGGGGCCGTGCTGCGGACCGGCGACGTCGCGCCGCCGGATCTGGTGGCGCGGGGCGACTCCGTCGCCATCGTCTTCGAGACCTCCGGCGTTTCGCTCTCGATGACCGGCATCGCCAACGAGAACGGCCGCCTCGGCTCCAGCGTCTCCGTAACCAACCCGGCTTCGAAGAAGATGCTCCAGGCCACCGTGATCGGCCCCGGCCGCGTCTCGGTCGGTCCCGCCCGCTCGCAGCCGATGGTGCAGGCCAGCGCCGCGCCGACCGGCCGCATCAACTGAATCCGTCCCTGGTCACACGGAGCGGCCTCGAACTCATGACCGTACGCGCTTCCCACCTCGTCGCTCTCCTGTTGACCTGCGCCGGCCTCGGCGCCTGCAACACGGCCGACCGGCTTTCGCAAATCGGCGCCCGGCCGAACCTCTCGGCGATCGAGGACCCGACCGCGCAGGCCGGCTACAAGCCGGTGCGCCTGCCCATGCCCGACGTGCAGCCCGTGTCCTACGCGCCGAACTCGCTGTGGCGGACCGGCTCGCGGGCCTTCTTCAAGGACCAGCGCGCCGCCCGCATCGGCGACCTGCTCACCGTGAAGGTGAACTTCACCGATAAGGCCAACCTCAACAACGAGACCAAGCGCTCGCGCTCGAACGCCGAAGGGTTCGGTCTGCCCAACGCCTTCGGCTTGGAGAAGGCGGCTGGCGTCGCAGCAGCGGGCATCAGCGCCGACAAGCTCCTGAACGCCACCTCGACCTCGTCGAGCGACGGCGCCGGCTCGGTCCAGCGTGCCGAGACCGTGACGACCAACATCGCCGGCATCGTCACGCAGGTGCTGCCGAACGGCAACCTCGTGGTCGAGGGCAAGCAGGAGATCCGCATCAACTACGAGGTGCGCGAACTCGTCGTCGCCGGCGTGGTGCGGCCGGAGGACATTGAGTCCGACAACACCATCGATTCCTCGAAGATCGCTCAGGCCCGCATCGCCTATGGCGGTCGCGGCCAGATCAGCGACGTCCAGCAGCCGCGCTACGGCCAGCAACTGGTCGACGTGCTCTTGCCGTTCTGATCGTGACAGTGGACCTCGCGGTTGCCGCCTCGATGTCCGTCGGCCGCATGCAGACAAGTGTACGCAGCCTGCAATCCATTGACAGCTCCCGATGACGCTCGGTCGTGTCTGATGGACGAGCCGAAGCGTATGGGCGTCGATACTAGCCGTCCCGTCGGCCACAGCGCACGTAGGACGAAGAACCCTTGGCGCTCGTCCAGATCAGGCGGTCGCCGTCGACCAGAAGGCGCACCTGCGATGTCCAGTTGCGGCCGCGCTCGCTGCAATCGGCCGCGACCGTCCAGGCGATGCCGTCGCGCTTACCGTTGCGGAAACGGCAGAGCGTCCGCCCGGCCTTCGCCCCGTCCTCGGTGATCAACGCCGGCAGATACCCGCGCCTGCGGGATGTGGCGCCGCAGGCCTGCGCGGTCGGTCCCCAGGTCCCGACATAGCTCACCCGCTCTGCGGGCGGGTTCGCCGGACGCATGGGCGTCGCGTGGGGCAGCGGTTCGGGAGCGACGCTGGCGACCCTGATGACGCCGGCCGTCACGACGGCGGTCTCCTCGGACGGGACGATCTGGACCGCCTCATGCAGGCGCGGCTGCGCCGCCGGAACGCGCTCGGCATCGGACTGATCGGCGACGGCGATGCGGTCGGATGCAGCCAGCCGGACCGTCGTCACCTGACCCCGGCCGTCCTCCATGAGGAACATGAGGCTGAAGGTCAGCAGTGCGCCCCAGCCGGCGGCGAGCAAAAGGGGGATCGTCAGCCGAACCGGCTTGTGCTCATCGATATCCGGAACGGGCGGCACCGGCGCGTCGATACGGAGTACGGGCTCTTCGTCCCCGATCTCGCGCGCCACCATCATGCCCGATTCCTTGCTCGATATCTGGCCATATTCAGCGCCCGAAAATGCCCTTCAGGAACTGCGCCGTGCGGTTGCGCTTCTTCTTGCGCTCCAGCTCGGCCGCGTCCTTGACCCAGGCCACCTGCACGACACGGCGCTCGCCCTCGAAGGGCTCATGCCCATGCCAGGAGTTATCCGCGCGCAGGAAAGCGAACATCGTGCCCATCGTCGGCGGCACCTCGACGGCGAAGGGCTCGTAGTTCTTGCCGTCGTACAGCACCCGTAGCCGCCCCGCGGCCGGCGCATCCCAGGCATCGTTCATGTAGACGAGCAGCGTCATCACCTTCGACGGGCCGTCCGTATGGATCGAGCCGTATTTCGGCTGGCTCTTCTTCATGATCGTGGTGAGGCGCGGGCACGAGACGAGATCGATGCCGAACTTCTCGCCGAGAATGCGCGAAAACGCGTCGCTCTCGAGTTCTTCGATCAGCGCCTTGAAGCGGCCCTTCAGCGCCACCTCGTCGACGGTGAGGTAGCCGGGCTTGGCGATGGCCGGGAAATCCTGACGGATCTCGTCGATCGCGCCTCGGTTCAGCACGTCGTTGCCGAGGAAATAGGTGTAGGGCGCACGCGAGACGGGGGCTGCGCGCACGGCATCCAGATTGAGGATCGATAAGCCCGACATGGTGAGGTCTCGCCCGTTCGAGGCGGCGCGATTCGTATTTTCTACGGCCGCTTCATCGTTTGTTAAAGGCCTTTCCGGCCACACCGATTCGTAAACGGCTTGATTGCGGCTTCTGCGCGGCGATGCGTCTGGTCCTACCCCTTTTCCGGGCCTGCCGAACCTGCCATGGTCAAGCTTAGGCCGGAATCGTCACCGGCCGCCCGTCGGCATCATGAAACTCGCTCTCGTCCTCCTGACGAGCGCCTTGGCGATGGCCCAGGCGGCTCCGGCCGGCGCCCAGCAACGGCTGGCGGTGAATCGCATGTCCTGTACCGACGCCAAAGCGTTGGTGAAGCAGGATGGCGACGTCACGCTCGCCACCGGGCCGGGCATCACCGAGCGCATCGTGGCCGACCGCAGCTATTGCGAGATCACCGAGATCGCCGAGTTGCGCTTCGTGCCGACCCGCGACAACCTGCAATGTCCCGTCGGCTACCGCTGCAAGGCGCCGGATTTCGAGGACTGGAACTGGAAGTAGCGGCCGCGTCGAGCAGGCCATGGCGTCGCAGGCGATGTGCCGTAGCAGGGCGCGCCGACCCCCGCTTCGTTGCCTTTCGGAGCCTCACGGCTCGAACCTGACCAAAATTTCACGAGACAGAGCCTGCTCGGCAACACTATGTCGCCACGGCGCGCCGTCAGGGGTGGCGTCCGACGCGGGCGTTGCGGCGTCCATAAATCGAGCCGCCTTCAGGCGTCCGACGAATTCGAAGGGAGACCAGCGTGGCCGCACTCATGAGCGGGCTCGGCATCCAGGCCGCGCTCACCGCGATCGTCTCGCTGCTGCTGCTCGTCGCGCCGGGCATGCCGTCGCCGCCGCTCTATGTCTCCCTCGCGGGTTTCGCCATGGCGGGCATCCTGCTCGCCGCGAAGAACATCTCGGCCTACCTGAAGATCTTCATTTCGGTCTACGGCGTCGGCTTCCTGTTCCTCGCGGGTGCCAAGCAGGCTGCGGTGCTCGGTCTGCTCCCACCGGTGCTGGCGGCGCTGCTGCCGCCGGATTTCGCGGCCACGGGCGCCGTCGTCTTCGCCGCGATCGTACTCGGCATCTCCTACCTGCAGCCGATCCGCGACATCACGCTGATCGCCGACCCCTATTTTGCAGGACACGACGCGCCGACCCCGGAGATCGGTCCGTTCCGCTTTCTCGGTGGGACCGAGGGCAAGATCGGCCAGCGGCTCGTCGCGCTCTCGATCTTCATCACATTCGCTCAGGTCGCGCTGCAGTTGCGCCTGAACTTCTGGTACCGCGACCTCTTCAACGCGCTGCAGGAGTATAAGGCCGACGTCTTCTGGTATCAGCTGATCTGGATCTTCGGGCCGCTCGCTACGGTCTGGGTCATCATCGGCATGCTCGACGTCTTCATCGACGCGAGCCTGCACATCCGCTGGCGGACCTGGCTCACCCGCAGCCTCTACGAGCGCTGGCTCGATGGCGGCACGCATTACCGCATCCCGTTCACCGACGAGCACGCCGACAACCCCGACCAGCGCATCCAGAGCGACGTCAACCTGTTCATCCAGCAGACGACGACGCTCTCGATCCGGCTGCTGTCCCAGGCGGCGACCCTGGTCTCCTTCATGGTGATCCTGTGGGGCCTGTCGCGCGACTTCGTGCTGCCCTTCACGGATACGGTGATCCCCGGCTTCCTGGTCTGGCTGGTGATCGGCTACGCGGTGATCGGCACTTGGCTGACCCACGTCATCGGACGCCCGCTGATCGGCCTCGATTTCCGGCAGGAAAAGGTCGAGGCGGATTTCCGCTTCTCCCTCGCCCGCACCCGAATCTACAGCGAGCAGATCGCACTCTTGAGGGGTGAGCGGGCCGAGACCGTGCGCCTGCGCGGCCTGTTCGGCTCGATCATCGGCAATTACCTCGGCATCATCTACCGGCGAATCAAGCTCGGCAGCTTCACGCTGTCCTACAGCCAGATCAGCGTCGTCTTCCCCTACATCCTGGCCGCCCCGTCCTACTTTGCGAAGAAGATCACGCTCGGCCAGTTCCAGCAGACGGGCGATGCTTTCGGCAGCGTGCAGGGCGCCCTGTCGTTCTTCATCAACTCCTACACCACGCTCGCCTCCTACAAGGCGAACACCAACCGCCTCTCGTCCTTCAAGCGCGCCATGACCAAGGCCGAGGCGCTGAGCGGCGCCGGCTACGGCCTCGTCCAGGGCAACGAGAGCCGGGGCGACGTCACCGCGAAGGACCTCGTCCTGGCGCTGCCGGACGGCCGCGAGATCGTCCACACGCCGGGCTTCGCCCTCCAGAAGGGCGCGGCCACCCTCGTCACCGGCCCATCGGGCTCCGGCAAGTCGACGCTGTTCCGGGCGATCGCCGGAATCTGGCCGTTCGGCAAGGGACGGGTCGACGTGCCGCCGGGCCAGTCGGCGCTGCTGCTGCCGCAGCGCCCCTACATTCCCCTCGGCACGCTGCGTGGGGCGGTGAGCTACCCCAGCACGATCGACCAGTTCTCGGATGCGGCGATCAAGGATGCGCTGATCGCGGCGCAACTGCCGCAACTCGCCGACAGTCTCGACGAGACCGACGCCTGGGACCAGCGCCTCTCCGGCGGCGAGCAACAGCGCCTCGCCATCGCTCGCGCCATCCTGGCCAAACCAGACTGGCTCTTCCTCGACGAATCCACCGCCGCCCTCGACGAGCCGAGCGAGGCGAAGATCTATACGACGCTGCGTGAAAAGCTGCCGGGCACGACGATCGTCTCGATCGGCCACCGCTCGACCCTGCACGCCCTGCATGACGGCCGCATCGACATGCAGCCTGCGAACGACGGCCGCTTCGAGCCGAAGCGGCTGCCGGCTCCGGCTGCGGCGGAGTAGGGCGACCTACTTCACCAGCCCGAGCACCAACGGCACGAGGATCGCCGTCAAGAAAGCGTTCAGCCCCATGGCGATGCCGGCGAAGGTGCCGGCGACGTCGCTGACTTGGAAGGCGCGAGCCGTGCCGAGGCCGTGGGCGGCCAGACCGGCCGCGAAGCCGCGGGCGCGCAGGTCCTTTACACGCAGGAGGTTCAGCAGCGGCGATACGATCACCGCGCCGGCGACGCCCGTCAGCATGACGAGCACGGCGGTCAGCGTCGGGTCGCCGCCGAGCGCCTCGACGATGCCCATCGCGACGCCGGTGGTGACCGATTTCGGGGCCAGCGCGACGACGATGCCGTGCGACAGCCCGAAGGCGCGCGCGAGCAGCACGGCCGAGGCGAGCGCGGTGACCGCCCCGACCACCAGCGCTGCGAGCATCGGCACGAGAGCCCGCAGCACCACCGCGCGGCGCTCATAGAGCGGCACGGCCAGCGCCACCGTCGCCGGCCCGAGCAGGAAATGCACGAATTGCGCGCCCTGGAAGTAGGTCGGGTAGGGTGTGCCGGTGAGCTTCAGGACGAGGCTGGTCATCCAGATCGCGTGCAGCACGGGGTTCGCCAGTGGATGGCGTCCGGTCGCCTCCGAGAATCGCTCCGCGACGACGTAGGCCAACAGCGTCACGGTCAGCCACAGCAGCGGCGTACGGGTGAGATAGACCCAGAGGGCGAACTCGCCGGTCATGAGGCCACGTCCGGTCCGCGTGGACGCACGAGGCGCGAGACGGCGACGAATGTGAGCGCCGTGGCCGACAGGGTCAGCACCACGGAGACGAGCAGGACGACGGCGAGCGCGAGGCCGTTGGCAGCGAGCACGTCGAGACGGCCGACGATCCCGACGCCCGCCGGCACGAACATTAGGGAGAGATGGGTGAGCAGACCCTTCGCGGTGCCCTCCAGCTCGCCCTGGACGAGGGGCTTCGGCAACACCCGTTCGGCCGAGCAGCGGTAGCGGTCGCGGAGCAGTAGAAAGCCGAACATCAGCGCGGCGCCGAGCACCGGACCCGGCACGGGCAGGCCGCTGCCATGGGCCACCACTTCGCCCAGCAGCTGGGCCAGCAGGATCAGGGTGAGGCTGACGATCACGGCGCCGTCAGGCCTCCGTTATGGAGCGATGGCGTCGGCGGCAGGAGCATCGCCGGCCGTCCGGGCGTTGGCGCGCGCCAGGCCGATCGCGGCCTCGTCCAAACCTAGAAGCTTGCCGAGTCGCCAGACCAGCGCTTCCTCGAACTCGTGAACCTCGCCATCCGCGCCGGCGACCGACCACGCCATCGTCAGGATCCGCTCGCGCTCGGCGCTGCCGCCCTCGCGGCCGATCAACTCCACGAGGCTCGACATGTCGCGGGTTTCCGCATCGAACGCGGCGGCGCGGCTGATCAGCTCGTTGGCCTCGCTCTCGGTGGCCGCATAGCGCGAGCGCACCAGCCGGGTCAGGCGCTCGGACTCGGCCGGATCGAGCACGCCGTCGGCGCGGGCGACATGGACGAGCAGGGCGGTGGCCGCGAGATGCTCGTCACCCTCTGTGGCGGCGTCCGTCCCTTGCGCGGAGCGCCCGGAGCGCCCGGAGCCGAAGGCGGCGGAGGCGTATGAGATCAGTCGTGCGAACAGCGCCATGGTGGCCCGGGAGGCGTGAGGTGCGCCACCCTTCGTCGCCCCCTGCGTGCCGTCAAGCGACCAGCCGGGCTCGACTCCCTCGCAAGGCGAGATGGTGCGCGGCCGTGGCCCGCCTGCATCTCAACGATCCTCAGCGCCCGTAGATGTCCTCGACGCGGATGATGTCGTCCTCGCCGGTGTAGGAGCCGACCTGGACTTCGATCAATTCGAGCGGGATCTTGCCGGGGTTGGTCAGCCGGTGCATCGAGCCGATCGGCAGGTAGACCGCCTCGTTCTCGTGCACGAGGATGATCTGCTCGTTGAGCGTCACCTCGGCCGTGCCCTTGACCACGACCCAGTGCTCGGCCCGGTGGAAGTGCTTCTGCAGGGAGAGCCGACCACCCGGCGTCACCATGATACGCTTCACCTGGAAGCGCTCGCCGATGTCGATGCGCTGGTACCACCCCCAGGGCCGGTACATCCGCCGATGGGCGTCCGCCTCGGGATAGGCCTTCTTGCGCAGCGTCGTGACGAGTTCCTTGACCTCGCCCGAGCGCGACTTCGAGGCGACGAGCACGGCGTCGGGCGTCGCCACGACCACGACGTCGTCGAGGCCGACCACCGTGGTCAGGCCCTCGCCCTCGCTGTGGATGAGGCTGTTGCTGGTGCCGACGAGTTCCACCCGGCCGCGCACGGCGTTGCCCTGGGCGTCGCGATCGAGAACCTGCCAGACCGCGTCCCAGGTGCCGACGTCTGACCAGGGAAAGGAGACCGGCAGCACGCCGGCATGCACCGTACGCTCCATCACGGCGTAGTCGATCGATGTTTTCGGCGCTTGCGCGAAGGCGGCGGCGTCGAGGCGCACGAAATCGAGATCGGTGGTGGCGGCATCGAGCGCCGCACGGGCGGCGGCGAGGATCTCGGGCACGTAGGCTTCGAGTTCGGCCAGCATGATGTCGGCGCGGAACAGGAAGTAGCCCGAGTTCCACAGGGCGCCCTCGGCGATCAGCCGCTCCGCGCCGGCCGCATCCGGCTTCTCGACGAAGCGCTCGACGGCATGCAGGCCGGGCAGGCCGTCGAGGGTCGGGCCGGGGCGAACGTAGCCGTAGTCGCTGGCCGCCCGCGTGGGCTCGATCCCGAGCGTCATGATATGCCCGTTCCGCGCACCGGATGCGGCGATCCTGGCGGCGGCGGCAAAGGCCGGCGCGTCGCCGATGACATGGTCGGCGGCGAGGATGAGCACGACCGCTTCCGGGTCGCGCCGCGCGGCGGTCAGCGCGGCGACGGCGACGGCAGCGGCCGAATCCTGCCGGCTCGGCTCCAGCACGATGTCGGCGGGCACCTCCGCTTCCAGCAGCTGTTCGGCAACGATGAAGCGGGCCTCGGATGAGGCGATCACGATGGGCCGAGAGAAGACGGCCGCGTCGGTCACACGTTTCGCGGTCGCCTGGAAGGTCGAACTCTCGGCATCGACCAGGCGCGTGAACTGCTTTGGCATGCTCTCGCGGGAAGCCGGCCACAGCCGCGTGCCGGAGCCACCGCACAGGATCACCGGGAGGATCAGGTCTCGGTTGGTCTCTGTCATTCGATGGCCACTTCCCTCAGCGTTGCCGAAACGGCGATGCTCATGCGCAGCATCGACCGCAGCGCACCATTACCGAACGGCGGCCGGAAATTCCAACCACCGTCGGCATCGCAGACAACAGGACTGCCGGCTGTTCGGCCATTCGCAAGGCCGAGGCAGGTTCTCGCACGGCGAGCCGACGACGCGCGCTACTCGGCAGCCTGCCGCTCGATGTAACCCAGCCTGTGGTTCAGCTCGCTCATCAGCTTGACCGCGGCTTCCGCGATCACGGTGCCCGGCGGGAAGATCGCCGAGGCGCCGGCCTCGTAGAGCGCGTCGTAGTCGGCCGGCGGGATCACGCCGCCGATGACGATCATCACGTCCTCGCGGCCCTGCTCGGTCAGCGCGGTCTTCAGCTCCGGCACGAGCGTGAGGTGGCCGGCGGCCAGCGAAGAGACGCCGATGATGTGGACGTCGTTCTCCACCGCCTGACGCGCCGCCTCTTCCGGCGTCGCGAAGAGCGGCCCGATATCGACGTCGAAGCCGAGATCGGCGAAGGCCGAGGCGATCACCTTCTGGCCGCGATCGTGCCCGTCCTGGCCCATCTTGGCGACGAGGATGCGCGGGCGGCGACCATCCGCCTCCTCGAACGCCTCGACGAGCAGCCTGACCTCTTCCACCGCCGGCGACATGCCGCCCACCTCCCGCTTGTAGACGCCCGAAATCGAGCGGATCTCGGCGCGGTGACGGCCCCAGGCCTTCTCCAGCGCCTCCGAGATCTCGCCGACCGTGGCCTTCGCCCGAGCCGCGTTCACCGCGAGTTCGAGCAGGTTCTCGTCCGTGTCGACGGCCTTGGTCAGAGCGGCGAGCGCCGCGTCGACGTCGGCCTGGCTGCGCTCGGCGCGCAGGCGCTTGAGCTTGTCGATCTGCAGCGTGCGCACGTTCTTGTTGTCGACGCGCAAGAGCTCGATCTTCATCTCGTCGTCGGGCTTGTATTTGTTGATGCCGACGATGGTCTGACGGCCGGAATCGATTCGGGCCTGGGCGCGCGCCGCCGCCTCTTCGATTCGGAGCTTGGGCACGCCGGCCTCGATGGCCTTGGCCATGCCGCCGAGTTCCTCGACTTCCCTGATGTGCTCCCAAGCGCGCTTGGCGATGTCGGCGGTCAGGCGCTCGACGTAATAGGAGCCGCCCCAGGGGTCGATGATGCGCGTGGTGCCGCTCTCCTGCTGCAGAAAGAGCTGGGTGTTGCGGGCGATCCGGGCGGAGAAGTCCGTCGGCAGGGCCAGCGCCTCGTCGAGCGCATTGGTGTGCAGCGACTGCGTGCCGCCCTGCGTCGCCGCCATCGCCTCGATCGCGGTGCGGGTGACGTTGTTGAACACGTCCTGCGCGGTGAGCGACCATCCGCTCGTCTGCGAATGCGTGCGCAGCGGCAGCGACTTCTCCTTCTGCGGGTCGAACTCCTTCACGAGCTTGGCCCAGATCAGGCGCGCCGCCCGCATCTTGGCGATCTCCATGAAGAAGTTCGTGCCGATCGCCCAGAAGAACGACAGCCGCGGTGCGAACTGGTCGATGGTCAGGCCTGCGGCGAGGCCGGCCTTGATGTATTCGACGCCGTCGGCGAGCGTGTATGCGAGTTCCAAATCGTTCGTCGCACCGGCTTCCTGCATGTGATAGCCGGAAATCGAGATCGAGTTGAACTTCGGCATGTTCTTGGACGTGTAGCCGAAGATGTCCGAGATGATCCGCATCGATCCCTTGGGGGGATAGATGTAGGTGTTGCGGACCATGAACTCCTTGAGGATGTCGTTCTGGATCGTTCCGGCGAGTTTTTCGGGCGGCACGCCCTGCTCTTCCGCCGCGACGATGTAGAGGGCGAGGATCGGCAGAACCGCGCCGTTCATCGTCATCGACACGGTCATCTCTTCGAGGGGAATCCCCGAGAACAACGTGCGCATGTCGTAGATCGAGTCGATCGCCACGCCGGCCATGCCGACGTCGCCCGAGACGCGCGGGTGGTCGGAATCGTAGCCGCGGTGGGTGGCGAGATCGAAGGCGACCGACAGGCCCTTCTGCCCGGCTGCGAGGTTGCGGCGGTAGAAGGCGTTCGAATCTTCGGCCGTCGAGAAGCCCGCATACTGGCGGATCGTCCAGGGCTGCGAGACGTACATCGCCGGATAGGGGCCGCGCAGATACGGCGCGATGCCCGGATAGGAGTCGACACCCTCCAGCCCTTCGCGGTCCTCGGGGCCGTAGAACCCCTTCACCGGTATGCCCTCGGGGGTCATCCAGGACTCGCCCGTGGGCGGCGGCGGGGCCGGAATGGCCTCGGCCGCGTAGGAGAGGGTGGTGAAATCGGGAACGCGGGACGTCATGGCGCTTGGGTTCTCGGGGCGTGCGGCCTTTTCGCCATTATAGGGATGGCCGGGTCGCCCGCTACTCCTAACGCGCGACCCCGGCGTTCGGTGGCTGCGGAGCGGCGTTCGCGACGAGCCAGGTTTTGCGCTGCTCAATCATGCGATCGAGGCGGGCGCGCCGCGATTCCTTGCGCTCGCAGTCGCCGGGGCAATCGCAGTTCGGATCGCTCCCAGAATTGCTGTCGAGGATCGACAGGATCGCGAAGCCGAGTATGACCGCCGCGAAGGCATAGAGCGGCCAGGCGAAGCCGAGGCCGACGATCACGGCGAGGCCGATCTTGAGGACCAGCGAGCCGGCGATCTTGAGCTTCAGCATGGTCGCCAGGGCACCGCCGGCTCCGACGAAGCCGCGCAGGGCCCGCAGGATCGCGATCCGATAGCGCTTCCGGGACGCCAGCGCTTCGAGCCGGAGGAGTTCGCGCTCGACGCGGATCACAGACGGATCGCGTGAATCACCTGTCTTCGCTGGCAGCATGGTCGGTTCGCTCCGCCTTCTCGCCCGGCATCCCACGCCGTCATGAGGACGATGTCGGTGCGCGAGAAAACATGGAGCTGCCGGACACGCCAAGCCCAGGCTCGAGGGCGCCGGTGCCCGACGAGCCGATCGCTGCATTCCGGGTTCGGCGTAGGGGAGGGCGCTCGAAGGGCCGTGTCGCGGTGCGCATGGCGCCGGGATCACGGGCAGGCCGCGAAGAAGGCGCCGGCCCCCGGGCAGGGGGCGCGCCACGAAAGGCGCGCCGGCACTGCGTCCGGATCAGTTGAGGTAGGTGCGGATCCAGTTCGGGGAGAGGATCTCGCCCTCTTCCGTGATGATCCAGGGCTGTTTGGCCGGATCGGTGAGCGCACCCGCGGCGGCTTCCAGGGCCTCGCGCAGCGTGTCGTAGCGCTCGGGCTGGGCCAGGGGCGACGCGGCAGGCAGCGTGCGCCAGATCGTCAGGTCGGCCGGACGTTCGAGAGCCTCGGTTTCCATGTCGTGGTCTTCCTCGTGAACCCTGTACGCGGTCGGTTCGTCGACGGGGCTGAGATCAGCGGCCAGCCGACGTGGTGCATATGCCAGTACGATTGGGAGCATCTGTTGGCGTCTTTGCGATCAATTCGGGCAATTGTTTCCCGATCGTCACCGTGTCGACGCAGTTCCCTGTCGCGATTGCCCGATACTGAAGAACTGGCGTCTTGCGTCACGCCTTGGATGCTCGTCACTTGCGATGCGATGACTGTGCGGTCGAAGTGTAAGCAATTCGTTAGTTTGGCGCTCACCCTACCGCAGTGCGGTGACGCACCTGCTCAGCTTGTGGACGGCTGTGGATTTTCCGCGACGCCGGCCGGGCGTTGACGGGAACGCGGCACGCGCCCACGTCATGCCGCACCCGCCCGGGCAGTTCTGCCGACGACGCCGTCGTCCCTGCTCGCGGCTTCGGGACGTGTCCGGTGCCTGATCGTTTCGTGCGGATCGCCCTGGGGATCACCCTCGGCCTGCTGATCGCCGTCGTGGCGCAGCCCTACATCATGGCCTTCCTCTATGCGGCCGATCAGCCGCGGGCGATCACGGCGCGCGGCGACCTCTCGGCGGCCGAGACCACCACCGTCGACCTTTTCGCCCGCGCCTCGCCATCGGTAGTCCACGTCTTCGCGCAGTCGGCGGCGCAGGGTCGCGCCCTGCTCGATCCCGAGATGGACGAAGACAGCGGTCAGCAGCAGGGCGGCAGCGGCACGCAGACCGGCACCGGCTTCGTCTGGGATTCCGGCGGCCACGTCGTCACCAACAACCATGTCGTCCAGGGTGCGACCCAGAAGGGCGGCTCGATCTCGGTGCGGCTGTCCTCGGGCGAGGTGGTCTCGGCGAGCGTCGTCGGGACCGCCCCGAACTACGATCTCGCGGTGCTGCGCCTCGGGCGCGTCGCTCGGCAACCGCCGCCCCTCGCCGTCGGCACCTCTGCGGACCTCAAGGTGGGCCAGGCGGCCTTCGCCATCGGCAACCCGTTCGGCCTCGATCACACGCTCACCACCGGGGTCATCAGCGCCCTGCAGCGCCGCCTGCCGACGCAGGAGGGCCGCGAGCTCTCGGGCGTCATCCAGACCGACGCGGCGATCAACCCCGGCAATTCCGGCGGTCCGCTGCTCGACTCCGCCGGGCGGCTGATCGGCGTCAACACCGCGATCTTCTCGCCCTCGGGGGCGAGCGCCGGCATCGGCTTCGCCGTCCCGGTGGATGTTGTGAACCGCGTCGTCCCGGAACTGATCCGTAACGGCCGGATGCGTAATCCGGGAATCGGCATCATCGCCGGCCAGGAGGCCACCGCCGCCCGCCTCGGCATCGATGGTGTCGTGGTTATGCGGGTGCTGCCCGGATCGCCGGCCGCGAATGCAGGGCTTCGCGGCGTCGACCCGCAATCCGGCGAGATCGGCGACATCGTCGTCGGCGTGAACGACAAACGCGTCCATCGCCTCGCCGACCTCACCGCCGCGGTCGAGGCGGCCGGCATGGACAAGGCCGTGATGCTCCAAGTCGAGCGCGACGGCCGCATCCGGCAGATCCGCGTGACGACGGCGGATGTCGCGCAGACGCGGTTGTAACGGGATCAGCCTTTACGCGGATGCCTAACCGGCCGATCACGGCAGCATGTTGCTCGCCCTCGGTGTTCTCGTACTCGTCGGATTGTGGTGGCTCGGCCGCAGCGGCGGTCGTCTGCCGGCCGGACTCAGTCCAAGGCGGATCGGCAGCTACGCCGCCTTCGCCGTGGCGGCGCTCCTGGCGCTGCGCGGCGTTCTGCTGCCGGCGGTTTTGCTCGCCGGCGTCGGTCTCTGGCTGCTGGAGGGAGGGGAGGGGGTCTCGAAGAGGCTCGCCGGCCTCGTCGCGAAACTAAGGCCGAACCGCGCACCGAAGCGCACCGCCACCGTCGAGTTCGAGCCCGCCTCCGGTGACGGCACGATACTGGCCGGTCCCCATACCGGCGAGCGCCTGTCGGCGGTTCCGCGCGGCGATCTCGTCGCGCTCCACACGCTCTGCCGTAGTGCCGACCCCGACGGGGCGCGGCTACTGGAGGCGTATCTGGACCGCCGGCACTCCGGCTGGCGTATAGACGCTGAGCGCGATCTTCACGCGCGGACGGGCCGTCCGCTTGACCCAGGGGCGATGACGCAGAAGGAGGCCTATGAGATCCTGGGGCTTGAGAGCGGGGCGTCCCTGGAGCAGGTCCGCACGGCCCACAGGGCGCTGATGAAACGGCTGCATCCCGATCAGGGGGGCACCGCCGAGTTTGCCGCGCGTATCAACGCGGCTCGGGACAGGCTGACGAACCGACATCGCTGAAACTCCACGCGCGTTGTCAGAGAGGACTGATGGCGAACCGCCGGCCCAATACGCGGGCCGATGGGCAGGTCAGAAGTGTCGCATGATGTTTTCGGAAAACCGGCTTCCACTTTTCCGCATCAGGCGTGGCGTCAGCTGCGGGTCGCGAAGCAGTTGAAGCCGTTCTTTTTCAGGGCCGAGCAGGCATCCTGCGCGGAGCTCTGCTCTGAGAAGCCCGAGAACCGGGCGCGGTAGAGCGTCGTGCCGCCGTGGCTGACGCGAACCGTGTAGGGGGCTGCCTTGCCCAGCGCGCCGCCGGCGCGACCGCGAGCCTCGGCCAGCATCGATTTCGCCTTGTCTTCGTCGTCCATGGCGCCGAGCTGGATCACCCAGGCCGTCGGCGTCACGCCGCGCGAGGTGATCTCGGCCTTCTCCGACTTGGCCGGCGCCTCGGAGCGCGTGGCGACCGCGTCGTAGGACGGAAGCCTGGCGCTCGACTTGGCCGAGCCCGGGAACCCGGCTTGGCCCGCCGAGCCGGCATAGGCCTGTGCCGCGCCGGGGATCGAGGCCGGCGGACGGCGGCCCATGCCGGGCGTCGTGGTCGGGGCGGCATCCGTCGCGTTCGTCGTCTCGATCTCGTCGTCGTCGGCCGAGGCGTAGCGGGTGCGGGTCTTCGAGGCGGCGTCGGCGATCACGGCCGGACGGCCGCGCTCGGCCGTCTCGATCAGCGCCGGGGACTGGCGGGCGCCGGCATAGGCGCGGGGCAGGCTGGCGCGGACGAGGTCGGCCATGATCCGGTCGCGGCTGGCGCCCGACTTGCCGCCGAGGACGATCGCGACGATCTGGCGGTCGTCGGACTTTGCCGCGGTCATCAGGTTGAAGCCCGAATCGCGCGTGTAGCCGGTCTTGATGCCGTCGACGCCCTGGACGTTGCCGAGCAGGCGGTTGTGGTTGCCGATCACCCGGCCGCGGAAGGCGAAGGAGCGGGTCTGGAAATACTTGTAGTAGCGCGGGAAGCGGTCCTGGATCGCGCGGGCGAGCACCGTGAGGTCGCGCGCCGTGGTGATCTGGTCGGCATCCGGCAGGCCCGAGGCGTTGGCGTAGTGCGTACGGCTCATGCCGAGCGCCTGGGCCTTGCGGGTCATCATCTCCGCGAATTTCGGCTCCGAGCCGGCGATGTTCTCGCCGATGGCGCAGGCGACGTCGTTGGCCGACTTCGTCACGATTGCCTTGATCGCGTCCTCGACCTCGATGGTGGAGCCCGGGCGCAGGCCGAGCTTCGACGGCGCCTGGGCGGCGGCGTTGGCCGAGATCGTCAGCGGCGAGTCGAGCTGGAAGCGCCCGCGCTCGAGCTGCTCGAACAGCATGTAGAGGGTCATCACCTTGGTGATCGAGGCCGGATGGCGCAGCGCGTCCTCGTTGACCGCATGCAGCGTCTTGCCGGACTTCACGTCGACGACCATGGCCGCGTAGGGCGGGTTGTAGCCGCTGACGGCGCGCTGGTGGGCCGCGCGGTGGTGGTGGGCGTGCCGACGCGCCTCGGCCGGCGAGGCGATCGCGGCGAGGATCGCCGCGGCTGCCAGGGCGGCAGGGGTCGCACGGTAACGAAGAAAACGGCCTGACACGCTACGCATTACCGCTGATCCGTCCCGCACCTTCGAGCCGCTGCCCGGCCCGCACTGCGCCATTGCCGCGAAGAGCACCGGGCCCGCCCGACGTCCCGCTCCATCTCGATATGTGACGGTATGTGGACGCGGTTACGCGGCCGTTAATGCGGCGCAACCTGGGGCCGAAACGTTGTTTCCAGGCAGGGTGCTAGCCGGGCCATTGCCGGGCGCCGGCCCTCGCGACACGGACAAGTGCGCGCAGGCGACTGGCGCAGTCGTTTCCCGGCCTATAGATTGCCTTTCGCTGGTCGCGTTCTCAGCGAACGGCCTGGGCGGAGAAGCCGTCCCAGGTCCGTCGTACTTCCCATGAACAACGCCTCACGAATGAAGCATGCCGCCGGACGGACTCGATACGATTCCGAGGTCTCAGACGCTGACGCAGGTCATGGCGGTCGCCGATGACGGGCTCGGGCGCACGCAGCCGATGACGGCCGCGAGCCAGCGCGGGCCAGGCGATGGTGACCGGTCGAACACTGCGATCATCACGCGCACCAAGCCGAAGACCAAGCGTCCGAGCCTGTATCGCGTGCTGCTCCTCAACGACGACTACACGCCGATGGAATTCGTCGTGCATGTCGTCGAGCGCTTCTTCAACAAGAACCATGACGACGCCTACCAGATCATGATGCACGTGCATCAGAACGGCGTCGGCGAATGCGGAATTTTTACCTATGAAGTCGCCGAGACGAAGGTGACGCAGGTGATGGATTTCGCACGCAAGCACCAACACCCTCTCCAGTGCGTTATGGAGAAGAAATAGGCCCTCGCGAAAAAGGCTCGAGCATTGCCAAGCTTCTCCCGCAGCCTGGAACAAGCCCTCCACCGCGCCCTGGCGCTGGCGGGTGAACGACGCCACGAATACGCGACGCTCGAGCATCTCCTGCTCGCGCTGGTCGACGATCAGGATGCGGCCGCCGTGATGCGGGCCTGCAGCGTCGAGGTCGACGTTCTCAAGCGCAACCTCGTCGAATACGTCGACACCGAGCTCTCCAATCTCACCGGCGACGGACGCCAGGACGCCAAGCCGACGGCGGGCTTCCAGCGCGTGATCCAGCGCGCGGTTATCCACGTCCAGTCTTCCGGCCGCGAGGAGGTGACGGGGGCGAACGTGCTGGTGGCGATCTTCGCCGAGCGCGAGAGCCATGCCGCCTACTTCCTGCAGGAGCAGGACATGACCCGCTACGATGCGGTCAACTACATCAGTCACGGTATCGCCAAGCGGCCCGGCGCATCGGAATCGAAGCCCGTGCGCGGCTCGGACGACGAGGGTTCCTCCGAGCGGCCCGGCGGTGGCGGCGATGAGGAAGGCGGACGCGGCACCAAGAAGAAGGGCGATGCCCTGGAAGCCTACTGCGTCAACCTCAACAAGAAGGCGCGTGACGGCAAGATCGACCCGCTGATCGGCCGCCATTCGGAGGTGGAGCGCACGATTCAGGTGCTCTGCCGCCGCCAGAAGAACAACCCGCTGCTGGTGGGCGACCCCGGCGTCGGCAAGACCGCCATCGCCGAAGGGCTCGCGCGCAAGATCATCCAGAAGGAGGTGCCCGAGGTTCTGGCCGACGCCACCGTATTCTCGCTGGACATGGGCACGCTGCTCGCCGGTACGCGCTATCGCGGCGACTTCGAGGAACGCCTCAAGCAGGTGATGAAGGAGATCGAGCAGCATCCGAACGCGGTGCTGTTCATCGACGAGATCCATACGGTGATCGGGGCCGGCGCCACCTCGGGCGGCGCCATGGACGCCTCGAACCTGCTCAAGCCGGCGCTCGCCTCCGGAGCGCTGCGCTGCATCGGCTCGACGACCTACAAGGAGTACCGCCAGTACTTCGAGAAGGACCGCGCCCTGGTCCGCCGTTTCCAGAAGATCGACGTCAACGAGCCGTCGATCCCGGACACCATAGAGATCCTGAAGGGGCTGAAGCCCTATTTCGAGGAATTCCACAAGCTGAAGTACACCACCGAGGCGGTCAAAGCGGCCGTCGAGCTGTCTGCGCGATACATCAACGACCGCAAGCTGCCGGACAAGGCGATCGACGTGATCGACGAGACCGGCGCCTCGCAGATGCTGGTTCCGGAGGCGCGCCGCAAGCGTACCATCGGCGTCAAGGAGATCGAGGCGACGGTGGCCACGATGGCCCGCATCCCCCCGAAGACGGTGTCGAAGGACGACACGGTCGTGCTCCAGAACCTGACCGAGAACCTGAAGCGCGTCGTCTACGGCCAGCCGAAGGCGATCGAGGCGCTGACCTCGGCGATCAAGCTCGCCCGTGCCGGCCTGCGCGATCCCGACAAGCCGATCGGCTCCTACCTGTTCGCCGGCCCGACCGGCGTCGGCAAGACGGAAGCCGCCAAGCAGCTCGCCGCCTCGCTCGGCGTCGAGATGCTGCGCTTCGACATGTCGGAATACATGGAGCGCCACACGGTGAGCCGCCTGATCGGCGCGCCTCCCGGCTATGTCGGCTTCGATCAGGGCGGCCTGCTGACCGACGGCATCGACCAGCACCCGCATTGCGTGCTGCTGCTCGACGAGATCGAGAAGGCCCATCCGGACCTTTTCAACATCCTGTTGCAGGTGATGGACCACGGCAAGCTCACCGATCACAACGGCAAGCAGGTCGATTTCCGCAACGTGATCATCATCATGACCACGAATGCGGGCGCGTCCGACATGGCCCGGTCCGCTTACGGCTTCACCCAGACCAAGCGCACGGGCGACGACGTCGAGGCGATCAACAAGCTATTCGCGCCGGAATTCCGCAATCGACTCGACTCGATCATCTCCTTCGGCCACCTGCCGAAGGACGTGGTCGCCAAGGTCGTCGACAAGTTCGTGCTGCAGCTCGAGGCACAGCTCGCCGATCGCAACGTCACCATCGAGCTCTCCGACGAAGCGCGCGAGTGGCTCGTCGAGAATGGCTACGACGACGCGATGGGCGCCCGTCCCATGGCGCGGCTGATCCAATCGACCATCAAGACGCCGCTCGCGGACGAGGTGCTGTTCGGCAAGCTCAAAAACGGCGGCGCCGTGCGTGTCGTGCTGTTGAAGGCCGATGCCGACGACAACGATGCGGGTTCGGCCAAGGCGACGCTCGCCTTCGAGTTTCCGGCAGGCCCGGTGACGCCGAAGCCGGAGAAGGATGTCGCCAACGCCGCCAAGCGCCACAAGCGTTCGAAGCCGCGGCCGGCACCGAAGCGCAAGGCTGGCGACAAGGATGGCGGCCCGGAGGGGCCGAGCGGCTCCGGCAGCGCCCGCAGCACGGTGCCGAAGGTCCCGCTGGTCAAGGCGTAGCCGGGTTCGTCTTAGGGAAGGCGGGTTGCCTTCCTCTAGCCGCTCGCGGATATGGGCGCACCGAGATGAGACGAGCGGGGCGCGTGCGCGCCGCGCGGATCGAACAGCGACGGGGGCAGCATGATGAGCGACACGCATGAGGAGACCCTCACGCCTGTCACCCGGCAGCCCCCGCCGCCCAAGCCGAAGCTGACGGCACGGGAGGCTCGCCGCAGGCGGCGCAAATCCAGGCGCCGTGGCGAGGAGATCCTGGGCTGGATCCTCGTTCCGATCATCGTGTTCGGCGTCTGGTGGGGCGTGAACGCGGGCTTCGAGTTCTTCGGGACCACGCCCGGTACGGTCTGGGATCAGCTTCTGCAGGTGAAGAAGCAGCTCGAAAAGAAGGCCTGACGCTGCGTCATCGCTGCCACTTCGGGTTTCGTGTTCTCACGCGTGCGCCTGGGCGTGATATGATGTCGGCGTTGTCGGCTGCTTTGCCCGATCGCGGATCCGGCACGAACTTGCGTTGAGCGACCTCGAACGGAGAGCGGCACGCCACTCGGGTCTTCGCGCCCGCACCCAAATCTCGCACCGCAAAAACGTTATGCTCAGTCTGGGCATATCTGGACAAGGCTCGGGGCCGCGCCTAACTTAGGCGGCACAATGCTCAAAGTGAGCATAAAGGAGTTGCGATGGCCGCGACCTCTCTACCGCAGCGAAATGCCCGCGTCGACGGTCTGCCGCTTCCGGATCTTTACGCTCGCGTCAGCCGGCATGTCCCGGCGATCGAGTGGCCGGCTCTCGCGCCCGATGTCGAGGCGATCCTGCGGCTGAAGCGCGAGCGCAACGCCGTGATCCTGGCCCATAATTATCAGGCGCCGGAGATCTTCCACACGGTGGCGGACATCGTCGGCGACAGCCTCGCGCTCGCCCGCGAGGCTATCACGGTCGATGCCGACGTGATCGTGCTCGCCGGCGTCCACTTCATGGCCGAGACCGCGAAACTCCTGAATCCCGGCAAGACCGTCCTGATCCCGGACATGCGGGCTGGTTGCTCCCTCGCGGACTCGATCACAGCGGCGGATATCCGCGCGTTGCGGCTGAAATATCCGGGCGTTCCGGTGGTGACCTACGTCAACACGTCGGCCGCGGTGAAGGCCGAATCCGACATCTGCTGCACCTCCGGCAATGCCGCCGACGTGGTGCGCTCGCTCGGTGTCCCCCGCGTCCTGATGCTGCCGGACGAGTTCCTGGCGCAGAACGTCCAGGTGCAGGTGCCCGAAGTCGAGATGCTGACCTGGCCCGGCCACTGCGAGGTGCACGAGCGCTTCACGCCCGACGACATCGCAGCCGTCCGCGACAGCTATCCCGGCATCACCGTGATCGCGCATCCGGAATGTCCGCCCGACGTGGTCCAGGCCTCCGACTTCTCGGGCTCGACCGCGATGATGATGAACTACGTGACGAGCAAGCGGCCCAGCCAGGTCGTGCTCGTCACCGAGTGCTCGATGGCCGACAACATCGCCGTGGCGAACCCGGACATCGAGTTCATCAAGCCCTGCAACATGTGTCCGCACATGAAGCGGATGTCGTTGCCGAACATCCGTCATGCCCTGGAGACGATGACCCACGAGGTCACCGTGGAGCCGGCCCTGGCCGAGCGCGCGCGGCGTGCCGTCGAGCGGATGCTCGCGGTGAAGCCGACCGCCGCGCCGACCCCCATCCTGAAGTCCTGACGATGAGCATCGTCTCGCGCAGCCCCGCCGACCGCGTGATCGTGGTCGGCGCGGGCGTCGCCGGGCTCGCCACGGCCCTGCGGCTCGCGCCTCGTCCAGTCACGATCGTTACGGCCGCGTCGCTGGGCAACGGCACCGCCACGGGCTGGGCCCAGGGCGGCATCGCCGCCGCGATCGGCCCCGGCGATGCGCCGCCGCTTCACGCCGCCGACACCGAGGCTGCCGGCGCCGGGCTGACTGAGCTCGACGTCGCCCTGCGCGTCGCCCAGGCGGCGCCCGGCCTGATCGATTGGCTCGTCGGCCTCGGCGTCGCCTTCGACCGCGATGCGGACGGTTCACTCGCCCTCGGCCTGGAGGCGGCCCACAGCCGTCGCCGGATCGTGCGCGGACGCGGCGACTCGACTGGTGCCACGGTCCTTGAAGGACTGGTGCGGGCGGTGCGCGCGACGCCCTCGATCGAGGTGCTCGTCGCCGACGCGACGACATTGATGCAGGACGCGAACGGTGCCGTCTGCGGCCTCGTCTGCGAGAGCGACGGCGCGGCCTTCCGTCTGCCGGCCCGTGCCGTGGTGCTCGCCACCGGCGGCGTCGGAGGGCTGTACGCGGCGACGACCAACCCGCGCGGTGCGATCGGCAGCGGCCTGCTCCTCGCGGCACGGGCTGGTGCGAGCTTGCGCGACCTCGAATTCGTGCAGTTCCACCCCACCGCCATCGCGGCCGGCGCCGACCCGATGCCGCTCGCCACGGAGGCGCTTCGCGGCGAGGGCGCAACTCTCGTCGATGTCGAGGGCGGGCGTGTGATGGCCGGCATCAGCGGCGGCGACCTCGCCCCGCGCGACGTCGTCGCCCGCGCGATCTTCCAGGCCCAGGCCGGCGGTCGCGCGGTGTTTCTCGACACGCGTGGCGATCTCGGCCGCTCGATGGCGCGGCGCTTTCCGACGGTGGCGGGCCTCTGCTCCGGCCTAGGCATCGATCCGGCCGTTCAGCCGATCCCGGTGCGGCCGGCCGCGCACTATCACATGGGTGGCGTTGTGGTGGACGCGCACGGCCGCACCGACGTGCCCGGCCTATGGGCCTGCGGTGAGGTCGCCTCGACCGGCCTGCACGGTGCCAACCGCCTCGCCAGCAATTCCTTGCTGGAGGCGCTTGCCTTCTCCGGCCCGATCGCGGCTTCGATAGAGGCGGAGCCGGCCTCCGCGATGATCGGCGATGCGGCGTCCCTGCCGCGTCGTCAGGGCGATGGCGGCCGCGCTCTGGCCGAGGTGCGTGCGCTGATGGATCGCCGGGTCGGCGTCGTGCGCGATGCGGCCGGTCTGCGCGAGGCCATCGCCAGTCTGCACCTCCTCGCCGAGGGTGGCTCGGATGCGGCGCTCACCGGCCTGATGATCGCCGTCTGCGCCCTTTCGCGGCAGGAGAGCCGCGGCGGCCACTGGCGCAGCGATTTTTCCGGGCAGGCGGCGCGCTACCACACGGTGACGACCTTTTTCGAAGTTCTGCGCGTGGCGGCCGAGATCGCGGGCGCGAGTGAGCGTCTGTCGCCCGAGGCGGTTTCGGGATAGGGCACGCGGTGTAGCCGTGCGCCTCTCCTCCCCCTTGTGGAGAGGCGTTGGAGGTGGGGTGGCTCCGCTGGGCTCCGACCGAGGCAAGCGGAACACCCCCACCCCTTTGCGCCTCCCCACAAGGGGGAGGGGAAGCGACGCGATCGAGACCCGAAGATGCCCGACGACACGCTCCTTCCGCTGCCGCGTCTCCTCGTCGAGCCGATCGTGCGTGCGGCATTGCTCGAAGACCTCGGCCGTGCAGGCGACATCACCACCGACGCCATCGTGCCGGCCGACGCCCGATTGAAAGGCGTCATCGCCGCCCGTCAGGACGGCGTCATCGCCGGTATCGAGACGGCGGTGATCGCATTCGGCCTGATCGATCCGGCCGTGATCGTGACGGTCGAGCGCGGCGATGGCGCCCGCGTCGCGCCCGGCGACACGGTGATCCGGCTCGATGGGCCGGCGCGGGCCATCCTCACCGCCGAGCGCGTGGCGCTGAACCTGCTCTGCCGGCTTTCCGGTGTCGCCACCGCCACGGCGGCACTCGTCGAGGCGGCTCGCCCGTACGGCAAGGCGCGCATCGTCTGCACCCGCAAGACGACACCGGGATTGCGGGCGCTGGAGAAGCATGCGGTGCGGGCCGGCGGTGGGTCCAACCACCGCTTCGGCCTCGACGATGCGGTGCTGATCAAGGACAACCACGTCGCGGTCGCCGGCGGTATCGTGCCGGCCATCGAGCGCGCCCGCGCCCGCACCGGTCATCTCGTCAAGATCGAGATCGAGGTCGACACCCTGGCGCAGCTCGAACAGGCGCTGTCGGTGGGCGCCGACGCCGTTCTCCTCGACAACATGAGCCCACAGACGCTCGCCGAGGCGGTGCGCATGGTCGGAGGGCGGGCCATCACCGAGGCGTCCGGGCGGATCGACCGCGACACCGTCGGCGCTGTGGCCGCTTCCGGCGTCGACCTGATCTCGGTGGGCTGGATCACGCACAGCGCGGCGATCATCGACCTCGGCCTCGACGCCGCCTGACCCGCCAAAGCGCCGCCACAATTCCTTAACGACCCGTTCGGTTCAGAATCTGGGCAAGTCTTTGGAATCACGACGGCTCCGAAGACCGTTTTCGCTATCGTATGGCCAAGCTGCCACCGTGTTGCCACATGGTCACGACGGCCGTGGAACCGCGTGCGGTGCGCGAATAGAGCTTGGCTTTAACGCGCTGCGGTTTACGTCTGGGCATCGATCCGTGCGGCGACGCGCGGCAGTTTTCCACCGAGTTTCCACAAGTCCGCCTGCCCTCGAGAGGCTTCGATGCGCCGTATCGTCACCGCCCTCGCGGGCCTCGCCTGCGCGTCCATCGCGCTGGCGGCGCCCGCCTCCGCCTATGAGATCGACCCGCTGACCCGCCAGCCGCTCAGCGACGTGCTGACGGTGCGCGTGCGCCCGCAGAACGCTTCGCTCCCGGCCGCCGACCCGCTGCAGAGCACGCTGCCGCAGGCCACCGCGATCCAGCGCGAGATGGTGGAATTCTCCGGCCCCTACAGCCCCGGCACCATCGTGGTGTCGACGGCTGAGCGCCGGCTCTACCTCGTGATGGGCGGCGGACAGGCCATGCGCTACGGCGTCGGCGTCGGCCGTCCCGGCTTTACCTGGGGCGGCACGCAGAACATTACGATGAAGCGCGAATGGCCGGATTGGCGTCCTCCGTCGGAGATGCTGCGCCGCCGTCCCGATCTGCCCCGCTACATGAAGGGCGGCATCGAGAATCCGCTCGGCGCCCGCGCCATGTATCTCGGCGGCTCGATCTACCGCATCCACGGCTCGAACGAGCCGGAGACCATCGGCACCGCCGTCTCCTCGGGCTGCATCCGCATGACCAACGAGGACGTCTCGGACCTCTACACCCGGGTCAAGGTCGGCACGCGCGTCATCGTCCAGCGCTGAACGCGCCGACCAGCGATCGATCGAAGGGCCGGCGGAAACGCCGGCCCTTTTGTTTTGCGCGGCTGCTGGCAAGGCAGAGAACTGGCCGGAGGGCGTCGCCGCCACACTGGCGCCATCATGGCGGCATGAGCCTTGTCGCGCTTGTGATCGGCGCGTCGCGCGTCGTCATCCGCCCTGCGAATCCGAACGACCATAAGGAGCGCCCGTGCGAACCGCCCCGCCTCAGAGCCGCGCCGAACGGCCGCTGGCCGGCGCGGGCAGGCCGCCCTACCGTTCGCGCCGATCGAGGGCCGTCTGATGCTGCCGCAGCACCGCTGGTTCTGGGTCCTGATCCTCGTCGCGGCCGGTGGCGCGGGCCTGCTCTACAACGTCATCTTCGCACAGGGCGCCTCGCCCGCGGCCGGGTTCGTCTACGGCTTCTGCATCGGCACGGCCGCGCTCGCCTTCGATCGCGGGCTGATCCTGGCCGGTCTGCAATCGCGCATCCGGCGCCTGCCCGCCTCGCTCTACGTGCCGGCGGCCGAACTGTCCTACGTGCTGATGATCGTTGCCGGCAACGCGCTCGGCGGCGTCGTCGTCTGGGCCTTCGGACTGACTGGCGACCATCTCGGCGAGGCGGTTCGGACGACGCCGCGCGTGCTCGCCTATGCGCTCGCGGTCTCGGCTTTCGTCGTCTTCGTGATCCGCATGCGCGATCTCATCGGCGGCGAGGTCTTCGTCAACTTCCTGATCGGCCGCTATCACCGGCCGGTCGAGGAAGAGCGCATCTTTCTCTTCCTCGACGTGGTCGGCTCCACCGCCTTCGCCGAGACCCATGGCGACCTGCGCGCGCAAGAGTATCTCGGCGCGATCTTCGCCACGCTGGCCGAGCCTGTGCGCCGGTTCCAGGGCTCCACCGACGACTATATCGGCGACATGGCGATGATCACCTGGCCGATGGCGCGCGGCCTCAAGGATGCGCGCTGCGTCTCCTGCCTGTTCGCCGTCCGCGACCGGATCGAGGCGGAGGCCGAAGCATGGAAGACCCGCTTCGGCATTGTTCCGCGCCTGCGCGCCGCGTTGCATGGCGGCTCGGTGGTCACGGCGGAAGTCGGGGTGGACCGGCACAAGATCGCGTATTTCGGCGATGCGGTGAACGTGACCTCGCGGATCGAGGCCCTGTGCCGGCCGCTCGGAGTCGATATGCTGATCTCGCAGGATCTGCTCGAACGGCTGCCGCCGCTGCCGGCCGGCATTAGCGTGCGCCCGCTCGGCTCGCACACGCTCCGTGGGCGCGACCAGCAACTCGCCGTGGCCACGCTGGAGCGCAGCGGCGATGCGGCCGCCGCCATGGTCGAGAAGGCGGTCGCTGCCGATCCGCCCTCCGCCGCCCGGCCGAGGGCCGCGGCTGGGCGGTGAACGCTCCGCCTGGTGCACAGTCTGGGCAGGTGGTCGATAGCCGACAGCCCTGGCTGTTGCAGAAGATCTGGTTCGTCTGGCAGACGGCCGTGAGGGAGGCACGTTGATGACGGGCAAGCTCATCGCGGTCGCCAACATGAAGGGCGGCGTCGGCAAGACCACGACGGTGGTGATGCTGGCCGAAGCGCTGGCGGCCGACGGGGCCCGGGTGCTGGTGGTCGATCTCGATCCGCAGGCCAGCGTCTCGGTCTGCCTTGCCGGTCCGGACCTGCTCTGCGGGATGATCGCGCAGGGGCGGACGCTCGAAGCCTATCTCGCCCTGAAACTCATCGCCCGCGAAAAGCCGTCCCTGGCGGCGCGCATCCACGGGCGGGTCAGCCTCACCACCCACAAGAACGAGCCGCTGGCGCTTTCGCTGCTGCCGTCCGGTCCGTATCTGCGCATGGTCGAGCGTGAGATCATCTACGAGCTGACCGGCCAAGGCTTCGCGATGCACGCTATCGAGGGGCGGCTTTGGAAGCTGTTCCAGAACGACATCGCGCCGCTCGCCGCGGATTACGACTACGTCCTGTTCGATTGCGCGCCCGGCATATCGCCGATGACCGAGGTCGTCGTGCGCGGCGCGGACCTCGTGCTCGTCACCTCGATCCCGGACTTCCTCTCGACCTACGGGCTCAACGCCTTCGTCGAGACGATCTGGCGGAAGAGCGGGCGGCAGAGCGGCCAGAGCGTGCCGAAGAGTCCGCCCTACGTGCTCGTCACGCGCTACCAGCAAGGCGTGCGGCAGCATCAGCAGACGCTGGCGCAACTGCGCGCGGAGGCCGAGTCCGAGGATGCCGGCTTCAAGCTGCTCACCACCTGCGTTCCGCAGGCGGCGGCGCTCGCGGATGCACTGGTGCCGCGCGATCTTCCGCCGACCTTCTCCGGAAAATACAACGTCCACGTCTCGACCGTGCTGATTCCGCTCGTCGAGGAACTGAAGGGGGTCCTCCATGGCGCTTGATGTCGACGGCTATGCGGTCCTCGGTGCCATCGCGGTGGTGCCCGAGGTGTTTCCCGATATCCGGGCCGACATCGCAAAGACCGCCCGGACGCTGGTGACGAAGCAGCTCAAGGCCAAGAGCCTGCCGCTTGCGCGCCTCCGGCTGATCCGCAGGGCACTCGGGGCAGAGACCTTCGCGCTCATCGTCGACGGCATGACCGATGCCGAGGCCAAGAGCCTGGTCGGGCGTTTCGACAAGCATCACCCCGAACTCAAGACGGCCGCCGCCGATTGGTACCGTCGCCGTCTCGGCGGTTTGGCCGACACCGAGGAGCCTGCGGAGAAGCCGAAGGCCGTGAAAGCCGACAAGCCGGCCGCTTCGCCCAAGCCGAAGGCAGAGCGCGCTCTCGGCAAGCGCCCGTTCGCGGCGACCTGGGACGGCAAGGACCACGACGCGCCGGCTGTGAAGGCGAAGAAGAAGAAGGGCTGAGAGGCTCCGTCATTCCGGGGCCGCGAAGCGGAACCCGGACCCAGAGGGGGCGCGCAGGGCGTGGTTCTCGCCTTTGGCGAGCCGCGGAATGACCGTGACGGGCTGCACGCCCCGACAACGAAAAAGGGGCCGCCTCTCGGCGACCCCTCTCGTCTCGTTGTGATTGTGGCGTGGACTTAGAAGTCCATGCCGCCCATGCCGCCGCCGCCCATGCCGCCGCCGCCGCCCATGCCGCCACCGCCGCTCTCCTTCTTGGGAGCGTCGGCGATCATGGCCTCGGTGGTGACGAGGAGACCGGCGACCGAAGCCGCATCCTGCAGCGCCGTGCGCACGACCTTGGCCGGATCGATGATGCCGGCCTGGATCATGTCGACGTACTCTTCCGTCTGGGCGTTGAAGCCGTAGGTCTCGGTCTCCGTGTGGTCGGTGATCTTGCCGACGACGATGGAGCCCTCGACGCCCGAGTTCTGGGCGATCTGACGGATCGGGGCTTCGAGCGCCTTGAGCACGATCTTGATGCCGGCCTGGACGTCCGGGTTGTCGCTCGTGATCTTGGCGACCGCCTTCTTGGCGAGCAGCAGCGCGACGCCGCCGCCGGGAACGATACCCTCTTCGACCGCAGCGCGGGTGGCGTTCAGGGCGTCGTCGACGCGGTCCTTCTTCTCCTTGACCTCGACCTCGGTCGCGCCGCCGACGCGGATCACCGCGACGCCGCCTGCGAGCTTGGCGAGACGCTCCTGGAGCTTCTCCTTGTCGTAGTCCGAGGTGGTCTCCTCGATCTGCGCCTTGATCTGGCCGACGCGGGCTTCGATGTCGGACTTCTCGCCGGCGCCGTCGATGATCGTGGTGGTCTCCTTCTCGATGCGGACGCGCTTGGCGCGGCCGAGCATCGGGAGCTGGACGTTCTCGAGCTTGATTCCGAGGTCCTCGGCGATCATCTGGCCCTTGGTCAGGATTGCGATGTCCTCAAGCATGGCCTTGCGGCGATCGCCGAAGCCCGGAGCCTTGACGGCCGCGACCTTGAGGCCGCCGCGCAGCTTGTTCACGACAAGCGTGGCCAAAGCCTCACCCTCGATGTCCTCGGCGATGATGACGAGCGGCTTGCCGGTCTGCACCACGGCCTCGAGAACCGGCAGCATCGCCTGGAGCGACGAGAGCTTCTTCTCGTGGATGAGGATGTAGGGATCCTCGAGCTCGGCGACCATCTTCTCCGCGTTGGTGATGAAGTACGGGGAGAGATAGCCGCGGTCGAACTGCATGCCCTCGACGACGTCGAGCTCGGTCTCGGCGGTCTTGGCCTCTTCGACGGTGATGACACCCTCGTTGCCGACCTTCTGCATGGCATGGGCGATCATCTCGCCGATTTCCTTGTCGCCGTTCGACGAGATCGTCCCGACCTGGGCGACTTCGCTCGACTCGGCGACCTTCTTGGCGCGGCCGATGATGTCCTTCACCGCGGCGGCCGTGGCGAGGTCGATGCCGCGCTTCAGGTCCATCGGGTTCATGCCGGCGGCCACGTACTTGGTGCCCTCGCGGACGATCGCCTGGGCGAGCACGGTCGCAGTGGTGGTGCCGTCGCCGGCGATGTCGTTGGTCTTCGAGGCCACTTCGCGCACCATCTGGGCGCCCATGTTCTCGAACTTGTCGGAGAGCTCGATCTCCTTGGCGACGGTGACGCCGTCCTTGGTGATGCGGGGCGCGCCGAAGCTCTTGTCGATGACGACGTTGCGGCCCTTGGGGCCGAGCGTGACCTTCACCGCATCCGCGAGAATGTCGACGCCGCGCAGCATCTTATCGCGGGCGTCGGACGAGAAACGAACGTCTTTCGCTGCCATGTGCTAAGTCCTTTCAAGGTATGGGAAAAGCCCCAAGGCGCGCTCCTGGGAGCGGCCTCAAAGGGCTGTCGTTCGAAGGAAGGCTGCGTCGCTTAGAGTGCGACGACGCCCATGATGTCGGATTCCTTCATGATCAGGAGGTCCTGACCGTCGATCTTGACTTCGGTGCCGGACCACTTGCCGAACAGCACGCGGTCGCCGGCCTTGACGTCGAGCGGGTTGATGCGGCCGGACTCATCACGGGCGCCTGCGCCGACGGCGAGAACTTCGCCCTCTTGCGGCTTTTCCTTGACGGTATCCGGGATGATGATGCCGCCCTTCGTCTTCTCTTCACCCTCAATGCGGCGAACGACGACTCGGTCGTGCAGCGGACGGAACTTCATGAGCTGCCCTCTTGCTTCGAATTCTGGGATGGTCTTGATGCGGCGAAGACCGCGTCACGACCCGCTCGTTAGCACTCTCCATCGGTGAGTGCCAGCGGCAGCGGCGAGATAGGCACGACCGATTTTCGAGTCAAGGAGCGCTGCCGTTCGACAGAACGGGAAAAACGGCGTCTCCCGAAGCGCGCGCCGCCGGAAGGTTCGTTCTCCGCATGATCAGTCTCCACGGGCCGCACGGCCCGGTCGATCACGCCGGCCTGATGGCCGGCGGGGGCCTGCCTGAGCATGCAGTCTGGATCGATCTGCTCGATCCGACCGAGGAGGAGGCCCGGCAGGTCGAGGCGGCCACCGGCCTCAGGGTGCCGTCGCGCGCCGCCCTGAGCGAGGTCGAATCGTCGAGCCGCCTGCGCCGGCTCAAGAGCGGCGGCCTCTCGCTGTCCTCGCCGATGATCACCTTCGACCGCACCGATCTCGCCTTGAAGCCGCTCGGCTTCGTGCTCACCAAGGAGCACCTCGTCACCATCCGCTTCGCCGATCTGCGCTCCTACGACACCGTGAAGACGCGGGTGGCCGAGCATGACGGCGATTGCACCACGAGCATCGACATCTTCCTTCTGGTGATCGAGGAGCTCGTCGACGGCCTCGCCGACACGCTGGAGGAGATGTCGAGCGATCTCGGCTCGCTCTCGACGCGGATCTTCGACTTCGACCCCGCCGCCCGCGCCGGCTCCGACAACGGCAGCCGCGGCTCGCCGAAGCGGCGCGATCTGGCGTTGCGCCGGCTGCTCCGCTCCATCGGCCGGCAGGGCAAGTCGCTCGCGAAGGTCCGCGCCAGCCTGCTCGGGCTGGAGCGGATCGTGCCCTTCGTGAAGGATTCCTGTCCGCAGATGCTGGGCGCGGACGCGGAGGAGAGCCCGCGCTTCGACACGCTCTCGCGCGACATCGACTCCCTCGACGAGTTCGAGACGCGCCAGTCGGAAACCCTGCAGTTCCTGCTCGATGCGGCGCTCGGCCTGATCAACATCGAGCAGAACAACGCCTTCCGGGTGCTCACCGTGGTCTCGGTGGTCGGCATCCCGCCGACGCTGATCGCCTCGATGTACGGCATGAACTTCAAGCACATGCCCGAACTCGAATGGGCCTACGGCTACCCCTATGGCCTCGCGCTGATCGCGCTCTCGGCGCTGATCCCGATCCTGATCTTTCGGGTGAAGGGCTGGGTGTAGAGGGCAGGGGGCCCGCGTTCAGCCTTTCTTGGCGGCTCGCCCCGAGAATGCCGCGGGCGGCGGTCTAGACGACCGGCGCGTCCGAGCGGGATTCCTGCACCGATGGCCGTGATCGTCGCCTTCGTCATCAACTCGGCCCTGAACCTGCTGCTCGGCCTGCTCATCGCCAAGATGCTCGGGCCGGCGGATTTCGGCCGTTTCGCGCTGGCCACCGCCGGGGCCGTGGTGCTGAACACGCTGCTGTTCGAGTGGCTGCGGCTCTCGGCGACGCGGTTCTATTCGGCCCGCGTGCGCGACGGCGAGCCCTGGATCCGAGCCGGGCTAGACCGGGCCTACTGCGTGCTCGCCATCGCGCTCCTCGCCTTCGCCGCACTCTGTGCCGGGCTCGGCCTCGCGATCGATCCGAGCCCCGAGAGCCGGCTCGCCATCACCGCCGCGACCGCGCTGACCGCCGTCGGCATCGGCGTGTTCGATTACCATGCGGCCCTCGCCCGCGCCCGCTTCGTCGGCGGGACCTATCTCAAGCTCGTGGTCTGGAAGAACGTCTTCGGCCTCGTTCTGATGGCGGGCACGGCCTGGTACTTCCCGCAGCCGGTCTGGGTGCTGCTCGCGGGCGCGGCGTCCCAGGCGCTCGCCGTCGTGGTGATGCGCGCCGCGCTGCACGACAGGCCCGGCACTTTCGCGCCGGAGCGGAGCCGGCAGACCCTGCGGCTGTTCGCGGCCTACGGGCTGCCGCTGATCGCCGCCAACGCGATCTACCAGCTGATGCCCTTCATCAACCGCGGCGTCATCGCGGCGGCGGCGGATTTCTCCGAGGCCGGCTATTTCGCCCTCGCCGCCGATCTCGGCTCGCGCGGCTTCTCGACGCTCGGCACCGCCCTCGACCTGCTGCTGTTCCAGCTCGCGGTGCGGGCGGAGGAGCATCACGGCCGCGAGGCCGCCGAGGCGCAGATCGCCCGTAACATCGGCGTGGTCGTCGCCCTGCTGCTGCCCTGCGCCGCCGGCTACTGGGCGGTGACGCCGGCTCTCCAGCAACTCGTGGTGCCGGAGGCGTTTCGCGGGCCGTTTGCGCTCTACACCGCGCTGTTGATCCCCGGGCTGTTCTGCCTGTCGATCATGAACTTCGCCCTGAACCCGATCTTCCAGATCCGGCGCAGAACGAGCCCGGTGATCGCGGCCGCTTTGCTGGGCTGCGCGATCAACGGGATCGGTCTCCTGGTCCTGCCCGGCCTCTATGGACCGGCCGGCGTCGCGGTGGCGCAATCGCTCGGGCTCGCCGCCGCCGTCGCGCTGCTCTCGGCCCGCGCCCTGTTCGGCCCCGAGAAACTCACCTTGCCTTGGCGCGACATCGGGCTGTCCTCCGCCGCGAGCCTCGCGATGCTGCTGGTCCTGACGCCCCTGCGGCACCTCGATCCGGCGCTCGCCCTGGCGCTTTGCCTGGGGGGCGGCATCACGCTCTATGCCGCCGCCGTCTGGATCTTCGACATTGCGGGCCTTCGCACACTCGTGATGGACCGCTTCGGGCGCCGGCGGCCCGTGCCGGCGGCGTGAGGCAGGCTCCGGCATTCACGCCGAGAATCGCGGCTGCGCCGCGCGGTCGCGCTTGAATCCGATGGACATTCCGTTTTGAGTGCTTCCAAAGAGCGCCGATCACGGGCGCTCACGGGCAGGAAACCATGGGTTCATACGCTCCCGCGAGCGAGCAGGAGGCCGCCGCGATCGTCTCGGATGCGGTGGCGCGCACGGAGCGGCTGCGCCTCGTCGGCGGCGGCACCAAGGCCGGGATCGGCCGGCCCGCGCAGGACGAGGCGACGCTCTCGGCGCAAAACATCAGCGGCGTGACGCTCTACGAGCCGGCCGAGATGGTGGTCTCGGCCCGGGCCGGCACGCCGCTGGCCGAGGTGCAGGCGCTCCTGGCCGAGCGCGGCCAGATGCTGCCCTTCGAGCCGATGGACCATCGCCGCCTGATGGGTTCGACCGGCGAGCCGAGCTTCGGCGCGGTGGCCGCCTGCAACAATTCCGGTCCGCGCCGGATCAACGCGGGGGCGGCGCGCGACAGCCTGATCGGCGTGCGCTTCGTCAACGGGCGCGGCCAGCCGATCAAGTCCGGCGGCCGGGTGATGAAGAACGTCACCGGCCTCGACCTCGTGAAGCTGATGGCCGGTTCGTGGGGCACCCTCGGGCTGCTCACCGAAGTCACCTTCAAGGTGCTGCCCGTGCAGGAGCGCGTCGCGACCCTGGTGTTTCGCGGGCTCGACGATTCCCGCGCCATCGAGGCGCTGAGCGCCGCCCTCGGCTCGCCCTTCGAGCTGACCGGCGCTGCGCATTTGCCGGCGGGGCTCGGGGAGAACGAGGCCCGTACGCTGATGCGCGTCGAGGGCTTTTCGAAGTCGATCGACTACCGGCTCGGCGAACTTTCACGCCTGCTCAAGCGCTACGGTGCGCCGGAGATCGTCGACGGCGAGGCCTGTGCCGCGCTCTGGCAGGGCGTGCGCGACGTCGCCCCGCTCACCGAGCCGCGCGATGCGGCGATCTGGCGGATCTCGACGGCGCCGGTGCGTGGCGTGGCGCTCGCGCAGGCCGTCGCCCTGAACCGCGACGCACGCTGGTACTACGACTGGGGTGGCGGCCTGATCTGGCTTGCCACCGACGCCGCGAACGATGCCGGCGCCGAGGCGGTCCGCGCCGCCACTCGGACACATGGCGGCCACGCGACCTTGGTGCGGGCTCCCGATGCCGTGCGTGCCGCCGTGCCGGTCTTCGAGCCGCTGACCGAGCCGTTGATGCGGCTCACCGCCGGGATCAAGGCGGCGCACGACCCGGTGGGCGTGTTCAACCCGGGGCGGATGTACGCCGGCGTTTGAGGCTTCAGGAACACCCCCGTGCAAACCAATTTCACCCTCGCCCAGCTCGCAGACCCGGCGACCAAATCCTCCGAAAAGATCCTGCGGACCTGCGTGCATTGCGGGTTCTGCACCGCGACCTGCCCGACCTACGTTCTGCTCGGCGACGAACTCGATAGCCCGCGCGGACGAATCTACCTGATCAAGGACATGCTCGAGGGCGCCAAGGCGGCGAGCGCCGAGGTGGTCAAGCATGTCGACCGCTGCCTGTCGTGCCTGTCCTGCATGACGACCTGCCCCTCGGGCGTGCATTACATGCACCTCGTCGACCATGCCCGCACGCATATCGAAAACACCTACAGGCGCCCGCTGAGCGACCGGCTGCTGCGCTCGGTGCTCGCCTTCGTGCTGCCCTACCCGAACCGGTTTCGCCTGGCGCTGCTCGGGGCGAAGCTGGGAAGCCCGTTCCGGCCGCTGGTCGCGCGGCTGCCGCGGGTCGGCAACCGGCTCGCAGCGATGCTCGATCTCGCGCCCGCACAGCTACCGAACCGCAACCCGACCGACCGCCCCGGCACCTTCCCGGCCGATCTCGCTGCCCAGGAGATCAGCGCCCTGATCCAGGGTGGCGAGAACGCCGCGCCGGTGACGCGGCGCGGCCGGGTCGCATTGCTGCGCGGCTGTGCGCAAAGCGTGCTGCGTCCGGACTTCAACGAGGCCGCGATCCGCCTGCTGACGCGCCACGGCGTCGAGGTGGTGCAGGCGAAGAACGAGGGCTGCTGCGGGGCGTTGACCCACCACATGGGCAAGGAGCACTCGGCCCACGGCTTCGCCAAGCGCGCCATCGATGCCTGGATGGCCGAGATCGAGGGCGAGGGCCTCGACGCCATCGTGGTGACGGCCTCGGGCTGCGGCACGACGATCAAGGATTACGGCTTCATGTTTCGCGACGACCCAGCCTATGCCGAGAAGGCCGCGCGGGTGTCGGCCCTGGCCAAGGACGTCACCGAATACGTGGCGTCGATCGGCCTGCTGCCGCCGGTGGAGGACACCGATCTCGTCGTGGCCTACCACTCCGCCTGCTCGATGCAGCACGGCCAGGGCATCCGCACCGAGCCCAAGACCCTGCTGAAAAAGGCCGGCTTCACCGTAAAGGACGTGCCCGAGGGCCATCTCTGTTGCGGCTCGGCCGGGACCTACAACATCCTCCAGCCCGAGATCGCGAACCGCCTGCGCGACCGCAAGGTCGCCAATATCGAGCGGATGCAGCCCGACCTCATCGCCACCGGCAACATCGGCTGCGTCACGCAGATCGGGAAGGGGACGGGCATTCCGATCCTGCACACGGTGGAATTGCTGGATTGGGCGACGGGTGGGCCGCGGCCCGAGGCGTTGGAGCGCCTTCCGAGACGAGAGGCCGAAGCGCTGCCGATCGCGGCCGAGTAACGAAAAAGGACGTGCCGCTGCCGGCACGTCCTTTGGTTCGTGGGTCCCGATCGGGGCAGGAAATCAGGCCGCGCGCACCGTCGCGAGAAACCGCGCGACCTCCTGGTTCAGGTGCTCCGACTGGCGCGACAGCTCCGAGGACGAAGCGAGCACCTGTGAGGCGGCGGCGCCGGTGTCCTCGGCGGCGCGCGCGACGCCGCTGATGTTCGCGGTGACCTCCCCGGTGCCCATCGCGGCCTGGGAGACGTTGCGCACGATCTCCTGCGTCGCCGCGCCCTGCTCTTCCACCGCCGCGGCGATCGACGTCGCCACGTCGCTGATCTCCCGGATGCGTCCGGCGATTCCGCCGATTGCGCCGACTGCCTGATCGGTTGAGCTCTGAATGCGCGCGATCTGGCTGCCGATCTCCTCGGTCGCCTTGGCCGTCTGCGAAGCCAGTTCCTTGACCTCGGCCGCCACGACCGCGAAGCCGCGTCCGGCCTCTCCGGCGCGTGCTGCCTCGATGGTCGCGTTGAGCGCCAGCAGGTTGGTCTGGCCGGCAATCGTCGAGATCATCGCGACGACGTCGCCGATCTTGGCAGCCGCGACGCTCAGGTCCTGCACCAGCGTCGCTGTCTGGTCCGCCTCGCTGACGGCCGCTCCGGCAAGCGCGGCGGACCCATCGACCTGGCGACCGATCTCCTGGACCGACGAGCCGAGTTCCTCGGCCGCGGCGGCCACCGTGTTGACGTTCGAGGCGGCCTCTTCCGCCGCGGCGGCTACCGTGGTCGACTGGCTCGCCGTCTCGGTGGCCGTTGCCGTCATGGTCTGGGCGGTCGCCTGCAACTCGGTGGCGGCCGAGGTCACCATGCCGATGATGCCGCTCACCGCCTGCTCGAAGCCGTCGGCCATGTCGCGCATCGCCTTCTTGCGCTGCTCTTCGGCACTCCTGCGGGCCAGGGCCGTTTCCTCTTCGAGCGCCCTGGTGCGGATCAGGTTGTCCTTGAACACCTGGACGGCCGACGCCATGGCGCCGATCTCGTCGTGGCGCGTCCGATAAGGCACGTCGATCGAGGCGTCGCCCTTCGCCAGGAGATCCATCGTCGCGGTCATCCGGCCGATCGGACGCGAGATGCCGATCATGCCGAACGCCGCTGCGCCGATGGCGGCCGCAATGGCGAGCGCGACAGAAACGTAGGCTGCGAGAGCTGCCGCGTCCGCCGCCTCGACCGATCCTCGCGAATCCCGCGTAGCGCCTTGCGCGTTGAGCGCGGCATCTCGCGACAGAGTATCGCGCATCATATTATAATTATTGACGTTTTCCGGCTTTCCAAGCAACGTTGCGGCCGCTGCGGTCTGTCCGGCCCGTGCCAGATCGCGCATCTCCGCCGTTATACTGTCGAAGTGGTTCCAAAGCGCTGTGAACTCTTCGTACAGGGCTCGCTCCTCAGGTGACGTGATCAGCGGCTCGTACGTTTTCCTGGCCTGCGCGACTTTCGTCAGCGTATCGCCCAACTGCGCGTCGTTCTCGGCGTACTGCGCCGGAGAACCGGAGAGTGCGATGACCCGGAGCTGCTTGATCCGAACCTCGGATATCGCCCCCTTGAGTTCGCTGACCGCCAGGACGGACGGGAGCCAGGTGATGGCCACATCGTTCGTGTATTGGCGGATGTTGGAGAGCTTGGAGAGCGAGAGCCCGCCCTGCCCCGCGGCAATGAGGGCGAGCAGGCCGAATGCGCCGGAAAGGGCGCTCTTGATCGAGAGACGGAGGTGCATGTCAACCATTGAGGCGCGCGGGGGCAATCCCGGACGACCGGCGCTTGGTACAATCCGGGCGCCGAAAGAATAATTCCGGAGCTGTTCTCAGAAGACTTCGAATTGGTTAACCAAGTATAAAAATCAATCGAATTTTAGTCTTTGAGAGTATGCTGCTACTTATGGTGAGGATTTAGGTCGAAGGCTGCTTCAGGTTGTGCAAATCGGCGCCCGTCGGCTACGGCATCCGCTGCACCGCTGCCAGCACGAATACCCGGATCGCGGACGACAGGTTCTGCCCGCCGCGTCCCGCATCGATCGCCCCGATCAGCGCCTGGACCGATTGCCCGCGCGTGACCGCGATCTCGCGCAGCGCGTCCCAGAACGGCGCCTCCAGCGAGACGCTGGTGCTGTGGCCGGCGATCATGACCGAGCGCTTTTTCAGACCGCCCGGCGCGGCTACGCTCATTCCTCGTCGGGGCTTTTCAGGCGGTGGCCCTCGAGCCGGTCGGACTCGATGGCGGCCTTCTTCTCGGCCAAGGTCTTCACCTTCTTGGGGCGACCGAAGACGACGCGGTTCTCGGCGGCGCGGGCCTGCTTGTCGGCCTTGTCGCGCGCCTTGCGGAACTGGTTGAGGTTGATGATCTCGGCCACGGCGAAACGTCCTCCGACCGGACCCGGCGGGACAATCCCGCCGGAACGTCGATCATGCGTCTAATCGATGCTGGGTGCCAGCATGGTGTCCGGTCGCACCACGCGCTCGAACTCCGCCTCCGTGACATAGCCGAGCCGCAGGGCCTCCTCCTTGAGGGTGGTGCCGTTCTTGTGCGCGGTCTTGGCGATCTCGGCGGCCTTGTCGTAGCCGATTGAGGGGGCCAGCGCCGTGACCAGCATCAGCGAGCGGCTCATCAGGTCGGCGATCTTGTCCTCGTTCGCCTTGATGCCGACGACGCAATTGTCGGTGAAGCTGATCGCGGAATCAGCGAGCAGCCGGATCGACTGCAGCACCGCGTTGGCGATCACCGGCTTGAATACGTTGAGCTCGAAATGGCCCTGTGAGCCGGCGAAGCTCACCGTGGTGCCGTTGCCGACAACTTGCGCGCAGACCATGGTCAGCGCCTCGCACTGGGTCGGGTTGACCTTGCCCGGCATGATCGACGAGCCCGGCTCGTTCTCCGGCAGCGAGAGCTCGCCGAGGCCCGAGCGCGGCCCCGAGCCGAGCAGGCGGATGTCGTTGGCGATCTTGAACAGGCCCGAGGCCAGTGCCGTCAGCGCGCCTTGCGTGAACACCAGCGCGTCGTGCGTCGCCAGCGCCTCGAACTTGTTCTCGGCCGTGGTGAAGGGCAGGCCGGTCAGCTCGGCGACCTTGGCCGCGAAGCGCTCGGCGAATTCCGGATGGGTGTTGAGGCCGGTGCCGACGGCGGTGCCGCCCTGCGCCAGCGCCAGCACGCCCGGCAGCGTCGCGGCGATGCGCGCCCCGCCGAGCGCCACCTGCGCCGCGTAGCCGGAGAATTCCTGGCCGAGGGAGACCGGCGTCGCGTCCTGCAGGTGGGTCCGGCCGATCTTCACGATCGACGCAAACGCCTTCGCCTTGGCGTCGAGGGCGCCGTGCAGATGAGTCAGCGCCGGGATCAGGCGCTCCTGGATCTCGCGGGCGACCGCGATGTGCATGGCGGTGGGGAAGGTGTCGTTCGAGGACTGGCCGCGATTGCAATGATCGTTCGGGTGTACCGGCGACTTGCCGCCGCGCTTGCCCCCGAGCCGCTCGTTGGCGAGCGAGGCGATGACCTCGTTGGCGTTCATGTTGGATTGCGTGCCCGAGCCGGTCTGCCAGACCACCAGCGGAAACTCGCCGTCGTGTTTCCCCGCGACGACTTCGGCGGCGGATGCCGCGATGGCGTCGGCGACCTTGGCATCGAGGCCGCCGAGATCCTTGTTCACCAGGGCCGCGGCCTGCTTCACGAGGCCCAGCGCATGGACGATCGGCGCGGGCTGGTGCTCGGTGCCGATGCGGAAATTCTGGATCGAGCGCTGGGTCTGCGCGCCCCAGTAGCGGTGCGCCGGCACCGCGATCGGGCCGAAGGTGTCGGATTCGGTACGGGTCTCGGTGGGCTGGTCCGGCGACATCGTGGCCTCTTCGTTGGCGTCTGCGCGCCCCTACTTAACGAAGGGAGCCGGCGAGGGCGATTCCGCTTTTCGTCGGGTTTCAGAGGAGAGACGATGCCACCGGACACCGTCGTCTTGGGCGAAACCGTGCCGTTCAGCTTCCGCCCGGTCGTGCCGAA
Source organism: Methylobacterium sp. WL9 (assembly GCF_008040035.1). Classification (NCBI taxonomy): domain Bacteria; kingdom Pseudomonadati; phylum Pseudomonadota; class Alphaproteobacteria; order Hyphomicrobiales; family Methylobacteriaceae; genus Methylobacterium; species Methylobacterium sp. WL9. The sequence goes on along the minus strand of NZ_VRVE01000013.1, from coordinate 5,926 downwards.
GCCGCGTACGCAGGATCTCGGTCTGTTCGCCTTCCTCAAGGCGGCGCGAAAGAACCCGATCACCACCTGGATGCGTGCGCATTTCGAGCAGCCGGTCGTCGCGGCCGACGGGGTGATGGGCCGGATCACCGTGGTGAGCGACCCGGCGCTGATCCGCTACCTCTACGTCGAGAACGCGAAAAACTACCGCAAGGACGATCTCCAGCGGCGCATCCTGGCGCCAGGGCTCGGCAACGGCCTGCTTTCGGCCGAGGGCGAAGAGTGGCGCAACCAGCGCCGCACCATCGCGCCGATCTTCTCCCCTCGCCACGTCGTGAGCTTTGCCGAGCCGATGAACTTCGCCGGCGCCCGTCTTGCGCGCCGGCTCGCCCGGCGCGACGGCGCCCATGTCGAGGCGGCGAACGAGACGACCCGCGTCTCCCTCGACGTCCTCGAACGCACGATCTTTACCCACGGCCTCAAGCGCGATCCGGACGCGGTGGGCCGCGCGATCTCCCGCTTCCTGGAGGCGATCGGTCCGATCGATCCGCTCGACGTCTTCAACATGCCGAATTTCGTGCCTCGGATCGGCCGGCTGCGCGCGCGGCCGGCCGGGCGCTTCTTCGAGGAGGTGGTGGACGAGTTGGTCGCGCGTCGCCGCGCGCTGACCGCTGCGGGTGCCGACGCGCCGCACGACCTGCTGACGCTGCTCCTCACCGCGAGCGATCCCGAGACCGGCAACGGCCTCACCGATCTTGAGGTGAAGGCCAACATCGTCACCTTCATCGCCGCCGGCCATGAGACGACGGCCAACGCCCTGACCTGGGCGCTGTATTGCCTGTCGCAGGACGATGCTTCGCGCGAGCGCCTGGAAGCGGAGGCCGATGCGGCCGTCGGCCCCGACGGACATTTCGCCCTCGAAAACCTCCCCTTCGCCAAGGCGGTGATGGAGGAGACGATGCGGCTGTTTCCGCCGGTGCCGTTCATGAGCCGGCAGGCTATCCGCGAGGACCGCATCGGCCGGGTCAAGATCCCGAAGAATTCCACGGTGATGGTCGCGCCCTGGGTGCTGCATCGGCACAAGACGCTGTGGGACGACCCCGACGCCTTCATCCCCGAGCGCTTCCTCCCCGAGAACCGCGAAAAGATTCTGCGCTTCGCCTACCTGCCCTTCGGCGCGGGGCCGCGCGTCTGCATCGGCCAGAGCTTTTCACTGCAGGAGGCGACGATCGTGCTGGCCCACATCGCCCATGCGGTCCGCCTCGACCTCGCGGCCGGCCACCCGCCGGTGGTACCGCTGCACCGGGTGACGCTGCGGCCGGAGGGTGGGCTGCGGATGCTGGTGAAGCGGCGGCATTGAGGCCCCGCCCATTCCGGCCAGACGGCTATCCCGTCTTGAGCAGCGAGCGATCGAAGCCGTCGAGCAGAGCCTGCGGATCCCGGTAGATCGCGACGCAGCCGGCCGCCGACAGATCCGCCTCGGGAAAGCCGCCGCAGAGCAGGCCGATCGTCGACAGGCCGGCCTTGCCAGCGGCTTCGGCATCGTAGGGCGTATCGCCGACCACGATCATCGACCCGGCATCGAGGGGCGCGAGCTTCTTCAGAGCCGCCTGGAAGATGTCCGGATGGGGCTTCGACCGCTCGGCGTCGTCCGATGAGGTCGCCATGTCCACGAGGTCCGCGATCCCCAAGATTTCCTGATAGTGCTCGACCTCGTCCCGCTTGCCGGAGGACGCCAGCGCGATCTGCAGATCCGCCGCGCGGATGCGCTCGAACAGGGCGCGTACGCCGGGGAACGGCTTCACCCGATCGAGATAGTCGCGCTTGAACAGGTCGGAACGCCAGGCCTCGATCGCCTCGCCCTCGCGCTCCACGCGTTCTGCCGACAGAAACACCGGCATCAGCTCGTCGCCGCCCTTGCCGATCTGGCGCCGGACCAGCGCCGGGTCAGTCTCCACGCCGAAATGCGCGAAGGCTTCGACCCAGGCCTGCGCATGCAGGTCGACGCTGTCGAGCAGCGTGCCGTCGATGTCGAAGATCACGGCGCGCATGGGAGGCCTATCGCTTTTCCGGGAGGTGGGACGGCGACCGTCAGTTGCCGAGCGAGGGTCCGCCGGCCGCGCCACCGGTGCCGGGCGGGCCGCTCGTCGGGGTGCCGCCGATGTTCACGTCCGGCGTGGTGCCGGGCACCGAGGAATTGCTGCGGCTCGCCGCGTTGCCGGCGGGCGCATCGGGGCTGCGCGTGTCGAGCGTTCCGCTGCGAACTGTCCCGGCCGGAACGCCGCCGACGACCGGAGGCGGGGCGATTCCGGTATTGGCTGCGCCGCCGGTGGTGATCTGCGCCAGGGCCGGGCCGACCAGGGCGAATCCCAGGCCGGCAGCGAGGGCCATCGTCATGCGCGTCATCGAGCGTATCCGTTTGATCCGACAAGTCGGCTGGCAACGGCCGGTTGCGCCCGAAGTTCACGCCGCAAGAACCGCGATCGGTAGATCGCGCCGCGCGGCGGACAGGGAGACGACGGTTCGCGCGTCGCCCCCTGCCGCTGATCAGCGCTTCTCGACCACGCCGGCGATGGCGGCCGGCAGCGTCTGCTGGTGCTGCACCACGCGCCATTCTTCGTGCGAGAGCCGCCGATAGGTCGACGTACAATACGCTTCGTATCGCTCGTCCTCGCGGGAGGCCTTGGCCTGATAGGCGATGACGATGAGGCCTTCCTGCGGCCGGGCGATCTGCCCCTTCGACAGCTCTGCCTCCGCCCATCGCGGCGTGCCGGCGACCGCCGCGACGGCCTGGGCCCCGCTCATCACGAAGGGCGGATGCGGCAGCACCATCAGGCATTCGTCGTCGATCAGCTTACGGTAATTCTCTTCGTCGCCGGTCCAGAGGCTCTTCTCGAAAGACCAAACCCGTTCGTCGTCCATGGCGTTCTCCTCAGATCCGCGAAGCGAGCAGAGAAGAGCGCGCCGTGGGGTTCGTTCCCGGCATGCGGCGTTGCGGCCGGCGCTGCATGCGTTGGTCTCAAACCCCGATCCGGCCGAGACCCGGCAGCTTGAGGCCCGGCCGTCGGATATCGAGGCCGGCGACGGCGCCGAGAATGTTCACCTCCAGCCCTTCGACCCAACCGAGCGTTAATCCGAGATAGCCGCCGAGATTGATCCGGAAGCCGGTTCCCGACGGGGTCGGGCCGACCCAGCGTCCATCATAGGGAAAATCCTTCCCGATCGCCGTGGCCGGCAGGCTCGCCTGCATCTCGGGCACGGCACTCATCACCGTCGCGATGAAGGTGTTGGAGTTCGGCCCCGGCCACAGGCGGTAATCGCCGATCCCGGCATAGCGGTAGCCGGAGATGGCAGCCCGGATGCGCGGCAGCATGCGTTCGGCCTCGGCACCGTCCGCGGCGAAGACGAGGTCTGGCGCGCTTCCAAACCAGCGGCCATCCGGCACGAAGCGGTCGACCCAGATCGGCATGCCCCAGGCCGTGTAGTCGAAGCGCTGGTAGGCGCGGCCGCCGGCCTCCTTCACGACGATCCAGCTATGGCTGGCGACAATGCCGCGCCAACTCACCGTCCGGGCCGAAAACACCCGCACCACCGCATCGGGATGCCCGCCCGCCGGCGGCAGCAGCCCCGCGCTCGAGCGGTCGGCGGTCCGCCAGTCGACGATGTCGTTCCGGAGATAGTAGAGAGTGGCCGACAGGGCGATCGGCGCCAGGAATACGATAACGAAGGTGAGGAGCGCGATGCGGATCAAGTCGGGTTCCGAAATGGGCGGAGGAGATAGGCCCTCATAGGGCATCGGCCCGAAAAGTGGCTGCCGGCGTTCGGAACAGCCGATGCTCCGGCGCGATTGGCCGGCGGAAGCACGGTGTCTCGTCGTCGCAGGCGCGCTATCGTCTTCGCGCATATCGAGCAAGACGATCGATCGGTCGGGTCATGTCCATCCTCGAAACCCCGGACGGCCGCTACATCGTCGTGCACGGCCGGCTCTGGCGGCGGCAGCGGCCGGACCTGGAGCCGGTGCAGCGCGACCGGCTCGTCCGCGAACTGATGGACGCGCGGCGGGCCGTACGGGCGGCGAAGCGATCGGGTGACGACGAAGCGCTTGCGCGCGCCCGCCGTGCCGTCGACACGGCCAAGCACGGGCTCGGCGAACGCGGGCCGGTCTGGTGGACCGACGGCGCCCCGGACCAGAACCGGCGCATGGCGAAGAACACGAGCTATTCGGACTGGTACGCCGGCCTGCCGGACTCCGAGAAGGGCGAACCCAGCAAGCGGTGATGCGGCCGTTTCGGTCCGGGGCTACCGCCGCCTCACGGGCGGTGCGGTCTCCCATCGACCGAGCGGCCAACGTGCGTCTTTGCTTCGCTGTGCTCGTAAAGACGGGGACGGGCGTCCTCGCCGACACGCGGCGTATGATCCGATCGACCGGAAGCCGTAATAAGACTCGCGACCGAACGGGACGCGCAGCCTGCAACGTCCCGTCGTCCGGCCGCTCAGCTCTTCTTGCGGAACGAATCCAGGCTCACGACCTCGGCGCCGATATCCTTGCCCGCGACCTTCTCGGCCGGAGCATCCTTGCCCGGCTTGTCCGTGTCGTTGGACTTCTCGTCGGCCTTGTTGCCGGCGGCGGGGAGGGCCGGGACGATCTTGGGCGGCCCGGAGATGGCGGCGAGGCCGGCGTTCTTCGGCTTGATCTCCGTCGGCTCGGAGGCCGCGCCGCGCGGGCCGGTCTTCACGAGGGTCGGCGTGGAATCGCTCTCCTCGGAGGTCTCACCCTCTTCCTGAAGATCGAACTTGAGGCCGAACTGCACGGAGGGGTCGAAGAAGCCCGAGAGCGCATCGAACGGCACCAGCAGCCGCTCGGGCACACCCGAGAATGACAGGCCGACCTCGAAGGTATGCTCGGTGACGCCGAGGTCCCAGAACTGGTGCTGCAGGACGATCGTCATCTCCTGCGGGTATTTTTCGCGCAGCCGCTGCGACATGCGGACGCCCGGTGCTTCCGTACGGAACGACACGTAGAAGTGGTGCTCGCCGGAAAGTCCCTCGCGGGCCGCGTCGGTCAGCACCCGCTTCACGACGCCGCGCAACGCGTCCTGCACCATGAGATCGTAGCGGATCAGGTCTTCTGCCATCGGCGCTCGCTCTGCCCGGGATGCGTTCCGGACGTCGGAGGCCGCCGGGGTCGTCAAAATGAAAGTGGAGGTTTCTGTTGCCAGGTACCTCCGAACCCCGCCTATGCAGTGCTACCCGCTAGGACTTGATTTCGGTAACCGGCACCGCTTACGCGGCGACAGCGACCGGAGCAAAGTTGTCATTGGCAACTATTGCAGAGGCCCGATAACGGCGGAACCATGCCGAGCAAAAGTTCACCCTTTACGCCCTCGTCGATCCTATTTCGCCCCCGCCGAAACCCAGGTCTGAGGCCGATCCGGGCCTTGCGGCCATCGGTCCTGGGTCTTGGTGGAGGCGCCGGGTACCGCCCCCGGGTCCGATAGGTTTATTTCGAAGAACGTTTATCGCCATAGCCGGCCTTGCGACCGGCAAAGCGAATATAGAGGGACCGGGGGCGGTTTTGAAGAGCGATCCTCGCCACGGACTGCTCGATGATGCCGCTGTTGCTCCCGTGCACGCCCGTCATGCGGCGCAAGCGGGGCCGGAACGTCCGGCGGAGCCCGCTACGAGCCCGCCCATCGGCCTCGGGCGCTGGCTGCTGCAGGCCGTCCTGTTCGTGGCGATTCCTGTCGTGGTGCTGGCCCTGGCGGGCATCCTGTCGCTCGTCCTGGTGCGCATCGTGGCGGATTACAGGATCGGCCTCGACATCTTCACGCCGACGGCCCTGCGGCCGCGCCTGCCGATCTACGAGGAGGCCCGCCGCGGCGTCGCCGCCGACGTCCTGCGGCAGGTGCTGATCGCCGGCTTCGCCGTCGGCCTCGCCCTCTGGCAG